>JAEZBP010001052.1 GCA_023427125.1 Pseudomonadota bacterium
AGGCGCAGCGATCGGCCGTCATCGGGGCGCCGGGCCCTCGCCGCGGGACGGCGACCCGCGGCGAGGCCGAGCTCGCGCGCGCCGATGTGCGCGCGGTCGCCGGCGAGCGCGCCGAGGTGACGCTCGCCATCGCGCCGGTCGACCTCGAGGCGGTCGCGCCGCTCGCGCCCGACCCGACATCGGAGGTGGCGCTCCACGAAGATCCGGTCTTCTGGGGCGTCGTGGCCGGCAGCGCCGCGGTCGCCATCGCGATCATCGTGATCGTGGCCGTGGCGACGAGCGGGGTGGAGGCGCCGATCGAAGGCAACTACGAGCCGGGGATCTTGCGATGGGATTGAGTTGCTTTGCGCGCGCTTCGCGAGCGCGCGGGCCGAGCTACGCGCCCGCCCGACCGGTGAGCGCTTCCCGTCCCCGGTGTCCGGTCGAGGGTGAACGCTCCGCTCGGCATCCCTTGGGCGGCGTGATTCTTCGAGGGTCTTTGACTCGAGCCTCGCTCGCCGTCCTGATGCTGTGCTGCATGCTCGGCTGCACGTCGCCGCGCACCGAGCTGCTGGTCGTCACCACCACGGATCTCGCGATCCCGGCGGAGATCGACGCCTTCGAGATCGAGGCGGCGAGCCCTGGAGGTCAGGCGCAAGAGTCGGTGGCGCGCCTCGGGCCGGGTGAGCTGCCCCCTCCGCGCGTGCTCGGGCTGGTGCCCGAGGCAGGGCGGCTCGGCCCCTACACCCTCTTCATCCGCGGCACGCTGCGCGGCGCGGTGGTCGTGGAGCGTCGGGTGGAGGTCGACTTCCAGAGCGGCCGCACGCTGGTCTTGCGGGTCGACCTCACGCGCTCTTGCGTCGGCGTCGACTGCTCCGCCGGAGCGACCTGCGCGGCCGGCGCGTGCCGCGCGGCCCGCGTCGGCCCGGAGGAGCTCGAGCCCTACGGAGGCCAGCTCCCCGGCGCCGACGGCGCGGTCGTCACGCCCGACGCGGGTCAGCCGAACGTGGACGGCGGCGGCTGTGCGCTCGAGCGATGCAACGGCGAGGACGACGACTGCGACGGCGACGTCGACGAGACCTTCGACCTCGCGACGGACGTCGAGAACTGCGGCGAGTGCGGCCGCGCCTGCTCGATCGCGGGTGGCACGGCGGCGTGCGAGGGCGGTGAGTGCACCGTCGGCGGGTGTGACGCCGGTCGCGACGACTGCGACGGCGACGCCGCGAACGGCTGCGAAGCCGATCTCACGCTCCCCGCGACCTGCGGCGCCTGCGGGACCCAGTGCCGCCCGCCGAACCGCAACTGCGTCGACGGCGCCTGCGCGTGAGCCCTCAGCGCGCCATGCGGGCGAGACGAGAGGCGACGGCGTCGACGCTCGCGTTGCCGCCGTTGGCGAGGACCGCCACGCCGACCCCGCGCTCGGGGTGGATGCGCAGCTCCGCGCGGTAGCCGCCGGCCTCGCCGCCGTGGCCGACCCAGCCGTCCTCGAGCATCCAGAACCCGAGGCCGAAGCCGTGCTCGCCCTCGCGCATTCGCGCGGCGAGCGCGGGCGAGATCACGCGCACGCCGTCGATCGATCCGTCGCCGAGGTGCAGCCGGCCGATGCGGACGAGGTCGTCGAGCGATCCGACGAGCCCGCCGTAGGCCTGGCCCTCGAGCTCGAACTGCGTGAGGCCCACCCATCCGTCGTGCACGTAGGCGACGAGCCGCCGGGTGCGCGGGAGGAAGAGCGCCGCCATCGCCGCGGTGCGCGCCGATCGCAGCCGCTCGTGCCCGACCGCGCCGCGCGGCTCGAAGCCCGCCGTCGCGATGCCGGCCGGGAGCAGGACCGCGCGGCGCACGTGCTCGTTGAACGAGAGCTGCGTCACGCGCCGCGCGACCTCGCCGAGCAAGAGATAGCCGAGGTTCGTGTAGCGCGCGGCCGCGCCCGGCTTCGCCTTGAGCTTCTTGTGTCGCTCGAAGGTCTCGCGCACCAGCTCGGAGGGCGTGCGGCGGCGGCGCTCGGGCGGGTGCACCCAGCCGAGCGAGATCGGATCCGAGAGGCCGCCGGAGTGCGCGAGCAGGTGGGCGATCGTCACCTCGCCATGCGGCTCCCCGTCGGCGCGGACGGGATGAAACCAGGGGACGTGGCGCGCGACCGGATCGTCGAGCTCGAGGAGGCCCCGATCGATCAGCGAGACGATCGCCGTGGCCGTCACGATCTTCGTCACCGAGAACCAGCGAAACGGCGTCTGCGCCGTCACCGCCTTGCGCTCGCTCAGATCGGCGTGCCCGAAAAGCCAGCTGCGCACGACGCCGCCCCGATCGAAGATCGCCGCCGCCCACCCCGGCGCGCCCTCCGCCATCGGCGGCAGCGCGCGCTCGACCTTCACCTCACTCCGGGAGATCGCGTTCTGCATCGCGGGGCGCCGCGTCTTAGTACACGCGCATCGGCCCAACAAGCGGTGCGCGGGCGAGCGGGGGGCGCTACCGTGCGCGCCATGCCCTCGGCCGAGAAGAAGGCGCTCATCGACCGGATGAACGAGGGGATGCATCAGTTCATCCCCCACAACCGTGCGCTCGGCCTGGTCGCCACCGACTTCCGCGCTGGGAGCGGCGAGGTCTGGATGAAGCTGCCCTACGCCGAGCAGCTGGTCGGCAACCTCGACGATGGGCTGCTCCACGGCGGCGCGATCACGACGCTGATGGACGCCGCGTGCGGGATGGCGGTGATGGTGCGCCTCGGGATGGGCTCGCCGATCGCGACGCTCGATCTGCGCATCGACTATCTCAAGCCGGCCGCCGCGGGGCGCGACGTCACAGCTCACACCGAGTGCTTCAAGCTCACGCGGCACATCGCGTTCGTGCGAGGCCTCGCCCACACCGGCGACGAGAAGGACCCGATCGCGTCCGTCGCCGCGACCTTCATGCGCAAGGACGCGTCGTGACGACGGACTGGATCGAGCGCATCCGCGCCGCCAAGCAGGCGGGCGATCCGTCGCCGCTCTTCGACCACGTGCCCTACGCGCGCTTCCTCGGGCTCTCTTTCGAGCTGCCGGCCGAGGGCGAGCTCGTGCTGCGCATGCGCTACGCGGATCATCTGATCGGCGACTCGGCCCTGCCTGCGCTCCACGGCGGGACGATCGGCGCGCTGCTCGAGTCCGCGGCCATCTTCACGCTGATGTGGAGCCACGAGGGCGAGCGGCTGCCGAAGACGATCAACCTCACGATCGACTACCTGCGCTCGGGCCGCGCCACCGACACCTTCGCGGCGGCCAGCATCACCAAGCACGGGCGCCGGGTCGCCAACGTCCGCGCGCTCGCTTGGCAGGGCGATCGCGAGCGCCCGATCGCGAGCGCCGACGCGCACTTCCTCCTCGCGGGCTGATTTGATTGATTGAGCCGGCCGGCGGCCGCCGCCCGGTACCTCGGAACGCCGAGCGGAGCGCTCCACGCTCACTGGGTACCGAATGCGCGCGCCAGCGAGCAGAGCTGCACGCAGCGAGCAGAGCCGTTCTTGCAGCCGCGCTCGACCCTTTGGCACTCTCCCGCCGCTCGATGGACGGGAGAGGAAAGATGAACACGCTTCGCTTCGCATGGATCGGGATCGCGCTCGTGCTCGCCAGCGCGTGCGGTGAGTCGCACATCGCCGGGGACGGTGGAGACGAGGACGGAGGCCCGGTGGTCCTCATGGACGGTGGGCCGTCGACGTGCGCCGGCAGCCCGCCGAGCTGTCACCTCGGGCGCGCAGGCTCCTCGGCGTGCTGCCTCGAGTCGCCCACCACCGACGCGGCGTGCACCGGTGGCTCGTGGACGTGCTCGTCGGGCGCGTTCCTCGCGAGCGAGTGCGATCGCATCGATCCGGTCTGCGAGGGCATCGACGGCGCGCCGATCTGCGGCCTCCTCGGCGGGCCGTGCTGCGCCGACGGAAGCTGCGGCGCCGGCGGTGTCTGCGCCGAGGGATCGTGCGTCGCGTGCGGCGGGACCGGCGAGGCCTGCTGCGCAGGCGGCGTGTGCGACGACGGCGGCTGCGTGGCCGGGATGTGCGAGGTGCTCGGCTGCGGCGCGACCGGCGAGGCG
>JAEZBP010000844.1 GCA_023427125.1 Pseudomonadota bacterium
CGAGCGGCCCGCGCATGGCGGCCGCGCACGGTCGCGCGGTGCTGGTGGTCGACGCGCGGCCCGAGCCGCGACGATCGCGCATCGCCGTGCATCGCCTCGACCCGCGCGGGGCGGCGCTCGGCGAGCCGATCTACCTCGACCTCCCCGACGGCACGGACGACGCGTTCGCCACGCCCTTCGTCGTCCCGAGCGCGACGGGCTTCACGGTGCACGCGGCGTCCGCGCGGCGCGACGGAGGGCGCTTCGTGGCGGCGCTGGCGGCCGACGGAACGCCGCTCGGCGCGATCGAGCGACTCGATACGGGCGTCGGGTACGTGAACGGCTTCGACGACGTGATCGCGCGGAGCGGCGGCGGCGCGCTCCTCGCGTCCCCGACCCGCGTCGGCGACGCGTCGGGCTACACGGTGCTCTCGCTCGGCGAGGACGGCCGGACGACCGCGGCGTGGACGCCGGAAGCGATGGAGGAGAGCTTCGCGTGGGGCGCGCTCCTCGAGCACCGCGGCCGCGTCTTCCTCGCGTACGTCGCCATCCTCGGCGACAATCGCGGCCAGGTCCGCCTGCGCGAGCTCGGCTGCCGCTGATTCCCCTGAGCCCGCTCGCGCCGAGCTACGCGACGGCCGCGACCTGCGGCCGAATCACGACGGCGTGCAGACCCCGCCTCCGGTGCAGATGAGCGCCGGACAGCAGTCCGAGTCCGTGTCGCACGTGGCGCCGGACGGCCTGCAGCAAGAGCCGTTCATGCAGGCGTCCGCGGCGGGGCAGACGGCTCCGCACGCTCCGCAGTTCGAAGTGTCCGTGGAGGCAAAGACGCATCGACCGCCGCAGCATTCGAAGCCACCGCCGCCGCACTCCTCGAAAGCCTCACACCCGCGACACGTGCCCGTCTCGAGATCGCAGAACGCCGTCGGGTCGGCGCAGTGCGTGTTCTGCGTGCACTCCCGACAAAAGAGCTCGACGCCACCGTTGCCGCCACAGTGAGGCGTCGCTCCGGAGCACGGCGCGTTGGTCGCGGGGTCGCACTCCGAGCACGCGCCGTTCTCGCAGTAAGGCAGCTCCGCGTCGCACGTCGCGGCCGTACAGCTGAACCCGCAGAGCCCTTCGTCGCAGGCGCCCACCGTGCAGTCGAGGCCGCGAACGCACCCGGTCGCCGGCGGGCATCGCCCCGAGCCCGCGCCGGTGCAGGTGGCGTTGCACGTGCCGCACTCCTGATCGTTGCGGTCATCGCAGACCTCGTCACCGGCCACGATGCCGTCTCCGCACGCGGCCGCGGAGCAGGTCGAGCCGCTACAGACCCAGCCGGCCTCGGTCCGGCAGTCGGGGCTGCACCCGTCACCGGGGTCATTGGCGCCGTCATCGCAGTCCTCGGACCCCTCGAGGGTGCCGTTTCCGCAGGTCGGATCGCAGACCGACGGCTGGCCCGCGCAGACCCAGCCGACCTCCACACGGTCGCAGCCTGCGGCGCATCCGTCGCCGTCCTCGACGTCGCCGTCGTCGCACGCCTCCCCGCCCTCGACGATCCCGTCACCGCACTCGGCGCCGCCCCCGCCGTCGACGTTCCCCCCGTCGGTCCCGCCGTCGGTCCCGCCGCCGTCGATCCCGCCGTCGATCCCACCGTCGGAGCCTTGCTCGAAGCGCACGCGATCCGGGTTGGTGATCAACGTGCAGCCCGCGAGAGCACACGAGAGGCCGATCATGATCCAGCGCATCAGAGCCACTCCCCGATCGTCGCGACGCAGCCGCCGGCCCCACAGGCAGCGCCCGCGCTCGAGCCTCCGCCGCCGCTCGCGAGCTCGACGATCAACCACACGAGCCCCACCCCGAGGGCCGCGACCCCGATGGGCCAGAGGACGTCGGTCGCCAGCGAGAGCGTCTGAACGTCGGCGTGGATTGCGCCCGCACCATCGACCGTGCAGACATCGTTCGGGCACGCCGCGCTCAGGTCGCTGTTGCGCGCGAGCGCGAGGCCTCCGGTGATCGTAGACGCGATCAACACGGCGGCGCCGGCCGCGGCGACGGCGATCGGCGCGATCGGGGCGCTGCCGGCCGGAGCCATGGGCGATGTGACCTCCGCGCCGCCGCCCGACGGCGCGGGCGACGTGGCGTCCGCCTCGGGTGTCGCGTCGTCACGCTCACGCCCGGCGATCTCGGCCTCGAGCTCGCGCAACACCACCTCGAGCCGCGCGCGGTTCGGGACCTCGCCTGCTTCGCGCAGATAGCTTCGCAGCGCCTCGGCCGCCTCGACGCGCTGCTGCGAGTCGCGGTAGGCGACGTACATGTTGTAGAGCAGCGCCGGCCGCTGCGAGAGCCGATAAGCCTCGGCAAACCCGTCGGCCGCTCGGATGAAGTCGCCGCGATCGTACGCCCGCTGCCCGAGCTCGAAGTGGAGCCGCGCATCCTCGTCCAGGTCCGGCGCCGCTTGGGCCGCCAGCGAGGTGGGGATCGAGAGGGCGGCGACGAGCCACCCGGTCCAGAGAAGCCTGCCAGCCATGCTTGGAGAGCGACTCTATCCGACCGTCGTTCGCCCGGCGACCCGTTTGGGCACGCCGGATATCGATTTGGTGAGAGAGCGTCAAACCGATCAGGACCGCCGGCGGAGCAGGTGCGCGAGCGCCGCCATGAGCCCGATGAGGAGCCTGTCTCTTATACAAATA
>JAEZBP010001230.1 GCA_023427125.1 Pseudomonadota bacterium
CTCGCGCGGGAGTGGGCGGCCTGGAGAACCCAAGGCTGAGTCCAGCCGAGGGGAACGCGCAGCTCGGCGTTCCTCCACCCGCCGTGATCTGCGACACCCTTTGATTTGAACTTGAGCTCGTCACCGCGGCTCGCGCCGCTCTACGATCAGGTCTGTACGGTGGTGTGGCCTCAGCACGACCGCGAGCTCGCGCTGAAGCTCGCCGGCACTCGCCATCCTTCTCAGGTGAACGCGGCGCGGCTCCGCTTCCTGGCGAGGAAGGTCGGCGCGAACGAGGACGAGACCATCGCGGCGGCGACAACGACGATCGCCCGTACCCGAGCGACGTTCGAGGCCGCGATGGCGCCCCACATGCCCGACGACCGGCAGCGCCGCGAGCTCGTGGAGCACTGGGTGCCGCTCCTCCGAGACGCCGGCTCCCTATGACCGGGATCAGCGCACCGGGATCGTGAGGAGCGCCGCTCGCTCGCCGCTCGCGAGGGGGCGGTTGAAGACGCCGAGGACGCGGCCGCCGACCGCGATCGACACGCTGGCGGTGATCGGGCCCTCGTCGCCGCAGGCGGCGCGCGCGAGCTCGACGCTGTACTCGCCAGGGGCGAGCGCCTCGATCGCGGCGCGCTCGAGCGCGGGCTCGGCGGGTTCGGCGCAGCCGCCGCGGCTCTCGACGCGCTGGCTCTCGGCCGGGCCGGTGGCGACGAGGTCCACGTCGGCGGCGCCGTTCCACGCGAGCGCGGCGACCAACTCACCGGTCAGCGCGCCCTCGCAGCCCTCGTCGATCAGGCCGTCGCAGTCGTCGTCGAGCGCGTTGCACGCCTCCTCGGCGTCTTCCGCGCAGACCACCGGCTCGATCGCGACCGTCCCCTCCCCGAGCACCGGCGCCGACGCCTCGAGCGCGGGCTCCTCCCGAGGAATCTCGGCCGGGAGGGGCGCGATCGCAGTCTGTCCACATCCGGCGAGGAGCACGAGCGCCATGAGCGAGCGATGCATGCCGCACCGTTTACCACGGACACGCCGAGGCTCCGAAGACCGCCGTGGACGCTCGACCGATCGGTCTGCTGCGAACCCAGGCTCAGCCTGTCGCGGCCGCGGTCTTCGAGAGCTCCTCGCGCCACGCGCGCGAGAGCGCGACCTCGGCCTCGTAGCGCGCGAGCTCCTTGACCTTCTGCGCCTCGTCCCAGCCGAGCAGCTCCGCCATGCGGTCGGCCACCTGGCGGGCGGCGCCGAGGCCCTGATCGAAGTCGCGGAAGAAGAGCTGGGTGCGCCGGATCATCACGTCGCACACCGTCGCCGCGAGCTCCTCTCGCACCGCCCAGTCCACCTGCGCGACGACCTCGGGGCGGCCCGGCACGAGGCGGGCGGCGAGCTTGGCGTCCTTGGCCATCGCCCGCGCGATCTCGAGCGCGCACATGCCGTAGTGATCGGCCAGGTGCCGCGCGACGTCCTCGGGCACCCGCGGATGGCCCGCCTTCGCGACCTCGTCGGCCACGTGCGCGTGATCGTCGTCCTCGGGCCAGCCGATCGCGCCGGGCAGCGGCTCCTTGCCCGTCGCGGCGCCCGGCAGATCGAGCGGGCCACGCTCGAGCTCGAGCATGCGCACGGCGGTGTCCACGACCTCGGCGGCCATGCGCCGGTAGGTCGTCAGCTTGCCGCCGGCGATCGTGATGAGGCCGTCCTGTCCGATGAGGATCTGGTGCTCGCGGCTCACCGAGCTCTCGCTGAGATCGGCCGACTCACCCTGCGGCGCCATCAGCGGCCGGATGCCGGCCCACGTCGCGATGACGTCCTCGCGCCCGAGCGGGTGGCCCGGGAAGTAGCTGCTCGCCGCGTCGATGAGGTAGTCGACGTCCTCGAGCGTCGCCGCGACGGCCGACGGATCGCCCTCGTAGTCGGTGTCGGTCGTGCCGAGGTAGGTGCGGTCGCCCCACGGGATCGCGAAGAGCACGCGGTCGTCGTCCGGGTGGAAGCACACGACCGCGTTCTTCAGCGGGAGCTTCGCGGCGTCGACCACGATGTGGACGCCCTTGGTCGGCCGCAGGATGCTGCCGCCCTTCTGCGGGTGGCTCATCGCCATCGTCGCGTCGGTCCAAGGGCCCGTCGCGTTGATGACGGTGCTCGCCTCGATCTCGCGGCGCTCGCCGCTCAGCGCGTCCTCGACCACCGCGCCGCGCACCCGGCCGCCCTCGGTCTTCAGGAAGCTCGTCACCTTGGCCCAGGTGGCGATCGTCGCGCCTTGCTTGGCCGCGTCGAGCGCGGTCTCGAGCGTCAGCCGCGCGTCGTCGGTCGCGCAGTCGTAGTAGAGCGGCGCGCCCTTGAGGCCCGCCTGCTTCACCGCCGGCTCGATCTGCGCGATCTCGCGCGGCTTCAGGTTCTTGTGGATCTTCGGCGAGCGGAAGAGCGAGAGCCCGTCGTAGAGCCACATGCCCGCGTTGATGAGCCAGAGCTGGCGCTTGGCGCCCTTGAACACCGGGAACAAGAAGCCGAGCGGGTTCACGAGGTGCGGCGCGATGTCCTGCAGGATGCGCCGCTCGCTCACCGACTCGAAGACGAGGCTGAACTCGTAGGCCTCGAGGTAGCGGAGGCCGCCGTGGATGAGCTTGCTCGAGCGCGAGCTCGTCCCGAACGCGAGGTCGTTCATCTCGACGAGCGCCACGCTCAGGCCGCGCCTCGCCGCGTCCCGCGCGATGCCCGCGCCCGTGATCCCGCCTCCGATGACCAGGACGTCGACCCGTCCTCGAAGTCCGTCCCACATCGCCTGTCGCGTCGGCATCGCGCGGGATCTAGCACCCGCGCGCGGCGCACGCTCTTCTCCGGCGCCCGCTCGGCTTGCTGCACCCGAGGCAGTGTCCAGTCGGCGCTTCCCGTCCCGCTGGCGCAGATCAGAAGGGCTACCGTCACTTCGCTTCGCTCCTCTGGATCCGCGGGGAAATGACAATGGCCGCGCGCTGCCACGCATGTATCCTCCTCTCGCGATGTCGCGCGTGAAGGGCAGCGCCGTGACCTCGAGGGTGCGCTTCCTCCGCGAGCGTGGCGGGGAAGATGCGCTCCGCGCCGTCCTCGCGACGCTCCCGGCGACCTCACGCGCGCACCTCGAGCGAGGCATCCTCCCGCACGCGTGGGTGCCCTTCGAGCTCTTCGTCGAGCTCAACGTCGCTGCCGACCAGCACCTCGGAAAGGGCGACCTCGCGCTCTGCCGCGAGATGGGCCGCTACGGCGCGAAGGTGAACCTCCCGACGCTCTATCGGATCTTCTACCGGCTCGGCTCCCTGCCCTTCATCCTGCGCAAGGCCGCGCGGCTCTGGGA
>JAEZBP010001232.1 GCA_023427125.1 Pseudomonadota bacterium
CCCCCCCCCGGGGCGCGCCGGGGGGTCCGAGCGCCGGGAGGCGCGAGGGCCGTTCTTCGCCGGTGGGCTCCGTCATCGGGGGAGGTGCCTATCACGTCGCGTGCGCCGCGACGAGGGAGGGGGAGTGGGAACGAAGCCAAAAGGCCGGCCCCTCGCGGAGCCGGCCCTTCGGGGATCACGAGCGAGGCGCCTGTGGGATCAGGCCGACTCGCCCTTGTCGCCAGCGCCGAAGTCGCCGGCGCCGAAGTCGCCGAGCTTGTCCTTCAGCACGTCGCCGAGGGTCGCTCCGCCGCCGCCGCTCGGGCCGACGCGGCGCTCGGTGCCCTCCGCGCGCTGGCCGCGGTTCTCGTCGAACTTGAGCGCGTCGATGGTGCCGAGCTCCGCCTTCTTCAGCGAGAGGGTGATGCGCCGGTCCGACGGGTTCAGGTCGACGATCTCGGCCTTCACGATCTGGCCTTCCTTCACGATCGTGCGCGCGTCGTCGACGCGATCGTAGCTGAGCTCGCTCAGCGGCACGAGGCCCTCGACGCCGCGCTCGAGCTCCACGAACACGCCGAACTCCGCGATGCTGACCACGCGCACCTCGAGGAGCGTGCCCTCGGGGTAGTCGGTCGGGATCCGGGTCCACGGATCCTCGTAGAGCTGCTTGATGCCGAGGCTGACCTTCTTCTCTTCGTGGTTGATCGAGAGGATGATCGCCTCGACCTCGTCACCCTTGCGGTAGACGTCGGCCGGGTTGTTGATGCGCTGGGTCCAGCTGAGGTCCGACTTGTGGACCATGCCGTCGACACCCTCTTCGATGCCCACGAACACGCCGTAGTCGGTGACCGAGCGGACCTTGCCGCGGATGATGTCACCCGGGTTGTACTTGCGGGTGAAGACCTCCCACGGATCGGGCTCCAGCTGCTTCAGACCGAGGCTGATGCGCTTGTTCGTGATGTCGACGTCGAGGATGACGGTCTCGACGTCCTGGCCGATCTCGAGGAGCTTCGACGGGTGCTTCGGCTTCTTCCACGACATCTCGCTGACGTGGATGAGGCCCTCGATGCCCGGCGTGAGCTCGATGAACGCGCCGTAGTCGGTGAGCGAGACGACCTTGCCGCTGATCTTCGCGCCGACGGGGTACTGCTCGGAGGCGGTCGACCACGGATCGTCGACGGTCTGCTTGAGGCCGAGCGAGACCCGCTCGGTCTCCGCGTTGTACTTGAGGACCTTGACGGTCACCTCGTCGCCGACGTTGAAGACCTCGGACGGGTGGTTGACCCGGCCCCAGCTCATGTCGGTGATGTGCAGGAGGCCGTCGATGCCGCCGAGGTCCACGAACGCACCGTACTCGGTGATGTTCTTGATGACGCCCGTGACGACCATGCCCTCCTCGAGGTTCTGCAGCGTGCGAGCCTTCAGCTCGTCGCGCTCCTTCTCGAGCAGGACGCGGCGCGACAGCACGATGTTGCCGCGCTTCTTGTTGAACTTGATGACCTTGAACTCGTAGGTCTGGCCGATCAGCTTGTCGAGGTTTCGCACCGGCCGCAGATCGACCTGCGAGCCGGGCAGGAACGCCTTGACGCCGCCCTTGATGGTCACGCTCAGGCCGCCCTTCACACGGGCGGTGATGGTCCCCTCGATCAGCTCGTCACGCTCGCACGCGGCGCTGATCTCGTCCCACACCTTGAGCTTGTCCGCCTTCTCCTTCGAGAGGAGGACGAGGCCGTCGTCGGTCTCCTTCTGCTCGATGAGGACGTCGACGCGGTCGCCTTCGGCGACGTGGATCTCCCCGTTCGGGCCGGCGAACTCGCTCAGCGAGATCAGCCCCTCGGACTTGTATCCGATGTCTACGACCACCGAGTCCTTCGCGATCGAGATGACCGTGCCGGACACGATGTCGCCTTCTCGGAGTCCGTCCGCTCGAGCGACCGAAGCCTCGAAGAGGCTGGCGAAGGACTCGCCCCCTCCGGAAGCGCTTTCGGTCTGGGTCTCTGCTGCCATGAGCTCGTTGTGCCTTTCTGATTCGGGGAAAAACGTTGTGTCAGGGGTTGACCGGACTTGGCCCGCTGGGGCGTTCAACTCGTTGCAACCTGCGGCCCTCGGCTCGAATCACGCGCCTCGGGAAACCGCACCACCATGACCGGTGGCGTTCGGATCGGGAACGTCGGATGTGGACTGCGCCTCGAACACGGCGCCTGGAACGACGCGCGCTCGGGGCGCGCAGAAGACAGGGCAAGATGGTTCCCCGGGGTCCGGGGGGGTGAATCGGTAGCAGCGCGCAGAGAGCCTGTCAATCGGTCGCGGACCGCGCGCGCACCACGTCGGCGACCAGCGCCGCGAGGCGATCCACCACGGCGTCGAGCCCGAGCGTGCTGGTGTCGAGGTACACCGCGTCGTCGGCGCGGCGCAGCGGCGCCACCGCTCGCGTACTGTCGCGCTCGTCGCGCTCCTCGATCTCGCGCCGCACCGCATCGAGGTCTCTCTGCACGCCTCGGGCCATGAGCTCGTCCGCGCGCCGGGCCGCGCGCGCATCGGTGGACGCGGTGAGGAAGACCTTCACGTCCGCGTCGGGGAAGACCACCGTGCCGATGTCCCGCCCCTCCATCACCACGCCGCCCTCGCGCCCCATCGCGCGCTGCACGCCGAGCAGCGCCTCGCGGACCTCGGGGTGGGCCGAGACACGGCTGGCGCCCTGCGAGATGTCCTCGATGCGGATGTCCGCCGAGCGGTCTCGGCCGTCCACGAAGAGAGGGGGCCGCTCGCTCTCGCCGGCGCCGAAGCGCAGCGAGAGGCCGCGCGCGAGGGCGCCGAGCGCCGGGCCGTCGGACCACGAGAGATCGCGCTCTCTCGCCACGAGCGCGACAGCCCGATACAGGGCCCCGGTGTCGATGAGCACGTAGCCGAGCCGGTCCGCGAGGAGGCGGGCCGCCGTGCTCTTGCCCGCGCCGGCGGGCCCGTCGATCGCGATGACCGGCAGGCGGCTCATGGCGCGTCTTCCACCCGAATGTCGGCTCCGAGCGACGCGAGCAGCTCGGCGAACGCGGGGAAGCTCGTGTCGACGCACCCCACGTCGTGCACGATGGTCTCGCCCTCGGCGGCGAGCCCGAGGACCGCGCCCATCATCGCGATGCGGTGATCGCCGAGGCTCTCCACCTCGGCGCCTCGGAGCGCGGCGCCGCCGTGCACGTGCATGCCGTCCGAGAGCTCGGTGCAGTCCACCCCGAACGCCTTGAGCACGCCCGCCGAGGCGGCGAGCCGATCGCTCTCCTTCACGCGGAGCTCCTCGGCGTCGCGCACGTCGGTGCGGCCTCCAGCCGCCGCCGCGATCGCGGAGAACGCGGGCACCTCGTCGATCATCCGCGTGAGGAGCTCACCACCGATCGCGCCGGCCCCGAGCGGGCCGTGGCGCACGCACAGCTCGCCGACGGGCTCGGCCCCCGCGCCCTCCCCTCGCGGCACCACCTCGACTCCGGCGCGCATCGTCCGCAGCGCGTCGAGGATCCCCGTGCGTGTCGGGTTGAGGCCCACGCCCTCGAGCGTGACCTCGCTCCCGGGCACCATGAGCGCCGCCGCGATCAGGAACGCGGCGCTCGAGATGTCGCCCGGCACCTCCCAGTCGAAGCCGTCCCAGCGCACCTCGCCCTCGCTCGGATCGAGCACGGCGACCGGGCCCTCCACCCGGATCGGGATCGAGAGCGCGTACATCATCCGCTCGGTGTGATCGCGGCTGACGACCGGCTCCGCGATCGCGGTGAGGCCGCGTGCGTAGAGCCCGCTCAGCAAGAGGCAGCTCTTGACCTGCGCGCTCGCGACCGGCGAGGCGTACTCGAGCGCGATCAGCCCCTCGTCCTCGAGCTGCGGCGCGATGCGGATCGGCGGATAGAGCTCGCCCTCCGTCGCGCCGTTGCTGCCCGCGATGTGCGCGCCGCGGGCGCGGAGCGGCTCGATCACCCGGCGCATCGGGCGGCGGGTGAGCGACTCGTCCCCGACGAGCGTCGAGCCGAAGCGCTGGCCCGCGAGGAGGCCCGCGAGGAGACGCATCGTGGTGCCGCTGTTGCCGCAGTCGAGCGGGCGCTTGGGCATCGAGAGCCCGTGGAGGCCGACGCCCTCGACGGTGGCGCTCGCGCCGTCGACGTCGATCGAGACGCCCATCTCGCGGAACGCCTGCGCGGTCGCGAGATTGTCGAGCCCGCCCGAGAGGTTCGTGATCGTCGAGCGGCCCTCGGCGAGCGCGCCGAAGATCAGCGCGCGGTGGCCGACCGACTTGTCGCCGGGGACCCGCGCGCGGCCGCGCAGCGGGCGGCCGCCTTGAATGCGAAAGCGGCGACTCATGGGAAGGAGAGCTCTCGCACCGCGCCGAGGAGGCGATCGTTCTCCTCCGGGAGGCCGACCGTGATGCGCAGCCAGGTGTCGATCGGCGCGGGCATCGGCCGGATGATGACACCCATCCGCAAGAGGCGCTCGAAGACCTCCGGGCCGGGCCGTCCGAAGTTCGCGAGGACGAAGTTGGCCTGACTCGGGGCCACCTCGAGGCCGAGCGCGACGAGCTCGCTCGTCAGGCGCGCGCGCTCCTCACGGTTGAGCGCGACGTAGCGGGCCACGTGGGCGTCGTCCTCGAGCGCGGCGCGCGCGGCGATCTGCCCGAGGCTGCCGACGTTGAAGGGCGCGCGGGTGCGGTTGAGATAGCCGACCACCGGAGGGCGAGCGATCGCGTAGCCGACGCGGAGCGCCGCGAGGCCGTAGGCCTTCGAGAAGGTGCGCAGCACCATCAGCCGCTCGCGCAGCTCGCGCAGCTCGAGCGCGCTCGCGTAGTCGGGCGCGTCCGCGAACTGCACGTAGGCCTCGTCGATCACGGCGAGCACCGCGGGCGGGAGCTCGCGCAAGAGCTTCGTGAGCGCCGCGCGGCCCACGTGGGTGCCGGTCGGGTTGTTCGGGTTCGCGAGGAAGAGGACGCGCGTCTCCGGGCGCACGCGCGCGAGCATCGCGTCGATGTCCCAGTAGAGGTTCTCGCGCAGCGGCACCACGTCGAAGGGGACGTTCGCGGCGACGAGGCCGAGGTGGTAGCAGACGAAGCTCGGGGCGCCGATGACCGCGTGATCGGCGGGCGAGGCGTAGGTGCGACAGATCAGATCGATGAGCTCGTTCGAGCCGTTGCCCACCACGAGCTCGTCGCGCTCGATCCCGTGGTGCGCGGCGAGCGCGCTCCGCAGGGTGTACGCCGCCGCGTCGGGGTAGCGGTGCACGCTCGCATGCTCGCGCAGCGCCGCGAGCGCTCTCGGCGAGGGGCCGAGCGGGCTCTCGTTCGACGCCAGCTTCAAGGCGTTCTTGATGCCGAGCTCGCGCTCGAGCTCCTCCACCGGCTTGCCCGGGCTGTAGGGAGTGAGGCGCTCAACGTACGGCGGGATCAGGCTCACTTCGGCTCCTCGGGAGAATCGATGCTTGCGCAAGCACGCGGCGACCGGGGGAGGCCCCGGGAGAATCGACGCGAGAGATGTTGCACGCGGGTAGCGCGCGACCAGCATCACTGGCTTCAGAGCGAAGGCCTAGGGTAGCTGCCCAGGACCTTCACGTGGCGGCTGACCGCGCGCACCTCCTCGACGGCGGTGAGCACCGTGCGATCGGTCACGTGCCCGTCCAACTCGAGGATGAAGAGGTAGCGCCAGCTGGCGCCTCGCGCGGGCCGCGACTCGATGCGCGTCAGGTTGATGCCGCGCTCGGCGAAGGGCTGGAGCGCGTGGTGGAGCGAGCCCGGCCCCTCGCCGACCGCGAGCGCGAGCACCGTGCGATCCTGGCCGGTCTTGGCCGGGTGCTCGTGGCCGATGACGACGAAGCGCGTCTCGACGTTCGTGCGATCCTCGATGCGCTCGCGCACCCGGCGCAGGCCCTGGGGATCCTCCTCGGACCACCCCGCCACGACGGCGGCCGCGCCGTGATCCTCCGCCGCGAGCTGCGCGGCGACGAGGCCCGAGCGCACGTCGAGCAGCGCCGCGCGCGGGAAGTCGCGCTTGAGCCCGATCTCGCACGCCGCGATGGCCGCGCCGGTCGCGTAGATCTTCTCCACGTCGGCCTGGTTGCCGGTCTTGCTGACGAGATCGTAGGTGCAGGGGATGGTGATCTCCGCGCAGATGCGCGCGTCGTTCACGACCAGCGCGTCGAGGGTCGCGCTCAGCGCGCCGTCACTCGACGTCTCGAAGGGGACCACGCCGAAGGAGCTGCGCTTGCGCGCCACGTCGTCGAAGACCTCGGCCACTCCGTCGTGCGCCTCGAAGAGCGCGCTCGAGCCGAAGTGCCGCCGCGCGGCCACGTGCGCGAACCCGCCCTCGGCGCCGAGCACCGCCACACGGACCGGCGCCATCATGCGCGTACACGCGCCGAGCACCTCGCGGAGGGCGAGCTCGAGCGCGTCGCGCGGGAAGTGCTTCACGGACTCGAGCGCGAGCTGCACGACGTCCGCCGTCGACGGAAGCGCGTAGTACGCGTCCGGCACGCGCTCGCGCAGCGCGATGAAGTCCTGCACCGCCTTGGCGCGCGCATCGAGCGCCCCCACGAGCTGCCGATCCGCCTCCTCGGCGGCCGCGCGTACCCTCGCGAACTCGTCCTTCTCGTCGGCCATGTCCGAGCGCGAGTCTAGCGCGCAGAGGGCGCGCGCGCCCACCGCGAGCGGTCATCGGTGTTCGCGCGTTCGCGCACGGACGGGATCGGACGCGCGATCGGATTCGAACCGCAAGTTTCGCACAGAGGCGCAGAGGCGCAGAGGCGTAGAGGCGCAGAGGCGCAGAGAAGTGGTTCTTGGATCCGAAGGTTCTTGTTCCTCTGCGTCTCCTGAGAAACAGATCCGAGATCGCGCGTGAACGTTCGGTCCC
>JAEZBP010000877.1 GCA_023427125.1 Pseudomonadota bacterium
CGCCTATGCCGCGACGGAGCCGGGCGGCCCGCCGGCGGCGCACCGGCTCCTCACCGCGCCGAGCACGCCGCGGCTGGCGTTTCAGCCCTGGCGCGTCAGCTCGCCGCACGAGGTCTTCCCGCTGCGCAGCTTCAGCGACCTCGACGCCTCGCGCGTCAAGGCGTGGCGCAAGCACGCGCGCGACGGAACGCTGCCTCCCATCCTGCTCTGGTACGTCTCGGGGCTCGAGATGCCGCTCCTCGTCGATGGCCACGATCGACTCCGCGCGGCACTCTCGGAGAACGTCGCGCCGCGCGTGCTCGCGCTCTGGCAATCGCTGCAGCGACCCAACAGGTGGAGTGACGGCGCGTGGAGGGCCCGCGCGGTCGAGGGCTACGACAAGGCGCACCAGGGCCGCTATCCGCTCCCCGACGCGACTCGACGCCGCTTGAACGACGCGCTCGTGGACGCGTTCCGTCCATCCGCGCGCCACTGGATCACCACCGCTCGCGCGGCGCCGGGGCTCGACGAGCTGTGGCGCGCGGAAGTGAGCGCCGAGCTCGCCGGCGATCCGAGCGACGAGGCGTGGAACCTGCTGCACGACGACGCGGCTTCCTTCGGGGCAGCGCGATGAGCGTGAAGCGGCGACAGCAGCTCGACGCACGGCTCGCCCGGCTCTTCGATCGCCTCGCCGAATGCGAGGCAGGGGACGCCGCGGGCGCGCTCGCGTGGACGATCCGCCACGGCCGGGAGCTGCTCGAGCACGGCGAGCCGCGCATCGCGCTCGAGGACGTGTGCAGCAACCTCGGCGAGGAGGGCGCCATCGTCGCGCTCGCGCCCGGCCTGTACGAGGAGATCGAGGCGCTCGGGCGCGCGTACGGCATGGCCGCGCGCGACTACGACTTTCTCCGATCTCTCGTGCGCACGAGCATCGTGTAGCGCCGGCATGTGACGCGGGTGCGGTATGATGGGGCGTGCATCGCATTACGTTTTCACTCTTGCTTACGTTCACGCTCGCGCTCGGATGCGCGGAGGGGCACCGGCCCGCGGGTGGGCCGGACGGCGGGCCTCAGGTCCGCGAGGACGCCGGGCTGCTCGAGGTCGACGCGGGGCCGCCCGCCGACGGGGCCCGGGCGGCTGCTCGGCGCTGAGCTGCGACGTCAACGCGGGCTGCGTCGACTCATCGGGTGGCCCGACGTGCGTCTGCAACACCGGCTACGAGGGGACGGGGCGCGTCTGCGCCGACGTCGACGAGTGCGCGGCGGTGCCGGACCCCTGCGCGCCGGGCACCTGCACGAACACGGTCGGCGGGTACTCGTGCGATCGCTGTCCCGACGATCCGACCAAGACCGAGCCCGGCGCCTGCGGCTGCGGCGTGCCGGACGCCGACTCGGACTTCGACGGCACGCCCAACTGCAACGACGGCTGCCCGATGGACGCGCTCAAGACGGCGCCCGGCGCGTGCGGGTGCGGGAGCCCCGACACCGACTCGGACGGCGACGGCACGGCCGACTGCGTCGACGGCTGCCCGAGCGATCCGCTCAAGACCGCCGCGGGCACGTGCGGATGCGGGACGGCCGACACCGACTCCGACCGCGACGGCACGCCCAACTGCATCGACGGCTGCCCGAGCGACCCGCTCAAGACCAGCCCCGGCACCTGCGGCTGCGGCGTGCCCGAGACGAGCGGCTCGAGCTCGACGATCGGCGAGCCGCGCACGGACAACTGGACGGGGGGGCCGTACTTCCGCGGCAACGCGTACCAGGTGACGTCGAGCCGCGTCTTGCAGTCGTTCGAGCAATACCTCTCGCTGTCCGGCAGCTGCTCGCTCGGCTTCTACGTGCTGCGCGGGAGCAGCGCGAGCGGCCCGTGGACGACGGTGTGGTCGCGCGCCCAGACCCGCTCGGGCGCCGCCTACCACTCGTCGGGCGCGATCAACATCACGCTGAGCGCCGGCTACCACTACGCGCTCGGCGTGGGCTGGAGCTGCAGCGCCAACTATCAAGGCAACATGAGCGACTGGGCAGGGCACGCGACCAACATCGGCGCGTTCCGCGGCAACATCTGGGACAACGCCTACGGCTACACGACGAGCTACTCGCCTCCGGGCGCCGGAGGCACGAGCCTCGCCTACGCCCAGCGCATCATCACCAGCGGCTGCCCGTAGTCCTCCCGGCCCGGCGCTCGTTCCGGGCCTCGGGTACCCGCGACCCCGAGCCTGGGGGCGCGGGCACGACATCGCTCACCCCCGCTCGCAGAGCGCGCGGGGATCGCGCTCGCCGCGGAGCGCGAAGAAGAGGCGCGGGTCCTGGAGGCGGCCGGGCCTCCGCAGCGCGCTCCTCGCGAGCTCGCCGATCCAGCGCACCGATCGGCGATGCGGGAGCGCCGCGCGCACATCGTGCCGGTAGTCGCTCGTGATCTCGCCGACGAGGAGGCGCTCGCCGAGCAGCACGAGCGCGTCGCCGATCCTCACCTCGCCGATGAACGCGTCGATCTGACGCGGGCCCTTCCCGGCGCGCTTGCCGGCCTCGAGCGGCGGCAGCGCGACCTGGCCGCTCG
>JAEZBP010000062.1 GCA_023427125.1 Pseudomonadota bacterium
GGGGGGGGCGCGCGGGCGGGGCGTCACTCGTTGGGGTAGTGGCCGTGGGCGGCCACGCGGTTGCGGCCGCTGCGCTTGGCGAAGTAGAGCGCCGCGTCGGCCGCCTCGCGCAGCGCCTGCGCGTCGGCTCCGGGGGGCAGGCTCGCCAAGGTGGCGACGCCGACCGAGAGGGTCTGCGAGCCTGCCGGCGAGGCGGCGGCCGTCCGCTCGAACGCCATCACGCGCAGGCGCTCGGCGAGCACCATCGCCCCCTCGGTCGTCGTCTCGGGCGCGATCACCACCAGCTCCTCGCCGCCGTAGCGATACGGGCGATCGGCGATGCGCAGCTCCTCCCGCAGCATGCGCCCGAGGCACGCCAGCACCTGATCGCCGACGGCGTGTCCGTAGGTGTCGTTGACGCGCTTGAAGTGGTCGACGTCGACCATCAGCAGGCTGAGCGAGCGGCCGTAGCGCTGCGCGCGCTCCACCTCCTTCGGCAGGTGCTCGTCGAGCATGCGGCGGTTCAGCAGGCCGGTGAGCGCGTCGATCCGCGCGAGGTCGGCGAGAGCGTTGGACTTGTCGGCGAGCGCGCGGACGAGGCGGCGGATGCGAAGCATGGCGATGAGCCGCACGGCGAGCTCCACCTCGTCGACCGGCTTGGCGAGCATGTCGTCGGCGCCCGCCTCGATGCTCCGCCGGCGCGCCTCGTCATCGGTGAGGACGGTCAAGAAGACGATCGGCACGTACAGGCGCGACCGCTCACGGAACATCCGAGTGAGCTTGAAGCCGTCGACCGTCGGCATGATCGCGTCCATGAGGACGAGATCGACCTCCCGCGTCATGAACACCTGCAGCGCCTCGCTCCACGTGCACGCGACCAAGGCGCGATAGCCCAGCGCCTCGACCAGCGCGCGGACGCGCCCGGCGCCCGCGCGATCGTCGTCGACGAGGAGGATCGTGGCCGGCTCCGTCGCGGCCGGCAGGAAGAACGGAGGCAGGGAGTAGATGGGATCGCCCGCGGGGCGGCCCGGAGGCCGTTCGTCCGTCAGCTGGGTGGCGAGTCTCGGCATGGCTCAGCTCCACGAGGCGAGAGGAAAGGCGGGGCCCGGCCGCGCGAGCAGGTATCCCTGGACGTACTGGCAGCCGAGCCGCGCGACGCACTCGCGCTCCTCCACCGTCTCCACGCCCTCGGCGACCACCTCCATCCCGAGCGTCGACGCGAGCGAGACCATCGCGAGGACGATCCGCTGCTTCACGCGGTCAGCGTCGATGCCGCGCACGAGCGTCATGTCGATCTTGACGATCTCGGGGCTCACGGACGCGAAGTAGGTGAGGCCCGCGTAGCCTGCGCCGAGATCGTCGATCGCGATGACGTAGCGCATGGCGCGCAGCGCGGCGATGCGCTCGGTGACGTTCGAGACCTGCTCGAGCGAGGCACGCTCGGTGAGCTCGAGCACGATGCGCGGCGCGTGCTTCGAGAGCGGCGCCGTCGGGTCGAAGAGCTCCGGATCGGCGAGGTCGGCGGGGTGGAGGTTGACGAAGAAGCGCGCGTCGGACGGCGCCGTCTCGATGATCTGCGCGGTCAGGGCCCGCATGTGCCGGCCGAGCACGTGCAGCGCGCCGAGCTTCTCCGCCGCCTCCAGCACCGCGCCGGGGTGGGGCAGCGCCGGCTCCCGGCTCCGCATCAGGGCCTCGTACCCGATGGTCTTGCGCGTCTCGACGGAGACGATCGGCTGCACGTGGACGAAGAGCCCGTCGAGCGTCCGGTAGAAGCTCGCCTCGAGGTCCGCTCGCTTGCCGTCGAGGTGCCGCGCGCTGACGAGCGCCTCGGCCGAGAGCGCGTCCTCGATCGCCTGGAAGAGGTCCGGTCCCTCGATCGGCTTGACGAGATAGCGGAACGCGCCCTGCTCGACCGCCCGCGCTGCGGTGCGGATCGAAGGATTGCCCGTCAGGAACAGCGCCGGGATATCGAGCTGCGCCAGCCGGAGCTGCTGCAGGAGCGCGAAGCCGTCCATCTCGGGCATCTCGAGATCCGTGATCAGCACGTCGACCCGCTCGACCTTCACCACCTCGAGCGCGTGCCGGGCCGAGGTCGCCTCGAGCGCGCGATGGCCCTTCGAGCGGATCAGCCGCGCGATCGCGCGACGGACGATGGGGTCGTCGTCGACGACGAGCACGCAGGCGGTCTGGCGGATGGCCGCCTCACCGTACTCGGTGCCGGGCGTCAGCTTGACGGTCGGGGTGGGGGTCATGGCTCGCGTTCCGGTCATCATCTCGGCCTCCGCATGCGCGGCGTCTCGCCAGCGTCTGCGGGCGGCCTACGCAGGCGACGTGCCGACCCATCGCAGCCTTGATCCACGGGGCATTTCCGGGGTGCGGAGGGCTTTGCTCCACCCTCCCGATGCTTTTCCCCCACTGGGTTTGCTGGGCGCGCGCTGTGTTTGCGTGGCGCGCGCTTCGCGAGCGCGCGGGCGAGCGGCACGGACTCCCCGTCCGGTCGGCGCTTCCCATCCCCGGTGTCCAGTTGGCTGGGCGCGCGCTTCGCGAGCGCGCGGGCCGAGCGACGCGGCACCGACCCGCTGGCGCTTCCCGCTCCGCTCAGACGGGCCGGCGCGAAGGCGCGCGTCCAGCCCGCTCAGCGCATGCGGAGCGCGTTCGTGATCACCGAGGCCGAGCTCAGGCTCATCGCGAGCGCCGCGATCATCGGCGAGAGCAGCCAGCCGGTGAGCGGATAGAAGAGGCCGGCGGCGATCGGCACGCCGAGCGCGTTGTAGACGAACGCGAAGGCGAGGTTCTGCTTCATGTTCTTGATCGTCCCCTCGGAGAGCACGCGCGCCGCCGCGATGCCGCGAAGATCGCCCTTCACCAGCGTCACGCCCGCGCTGCTCATCGCGACGTCGGTGCCGGTCCCCATCGCGATCCCGACGTCGGCCTTGGCGAGGGCCGGCGCGTCGTTGATGCCGTCGCCCGCCATCGCGACCACCTTGCCCTCCTTCTGCAGCCGCTCGACGAGGCGCAGCTTGTCGGCCGGCTTCACCTCGCCGTGCACCTCGTCGATGCCGAGCTCGCCCGCGACCGCCTGCGCCGTCGTGTGGCCATCGCCGGTCGCCATCACCACGCGCAGCCCGCGCGCGCGCAGTGCGCCGAGCGCCTCCGCCGTCGTGGCCTTGATCGGATCGGAGACCGCGATGAGGCCGAGCAGCCGTCCGTCGGCGGCGAGGTGCATCACGCTGGCCCCTCCTTTTCGGAGCGCCTCGGCGTCGGGGACGAGCGGCTCCACCGAGACGCCGGCCTGCGCCATCAGGGCGGTGTTGCCGAGCGCGAGCGCCTTTCCGGCCACCCGCCCGTGCACACCGATCCCCGAGTCCGACTCGAAGCTCTCGGGCTTGTCGAGGGCGAGCCCTCGCTCGCGCGCCGCCCGCACGATCGCCTCGGCGAGCGGGTGCTCGCTGCCTTGATCGAGGCTCGCGGCCAGGCGCAGCACCTCGTCCTCCGAGGCGCCCTCCACCGCGACCACGCGGTCGAAGGTCGGCTTGCCCTCGGTGAGCGTGCCGGTCTTGTCGACGATCAGCGTGTCGACGTCGCGCAGCCGCTCGATCGCCGCGGCGTCCCGGAAGAGCACGCCCTGCGAGGCCGCCTTGCCGGTCGCGACCATGATCGACATCGGCGTCGCGAGCCCGAGCGCGCAGGGGCACGCGATGATGAGCACCGCGACCGCGTTGACGAGCCCGTAGACCCAGCTCGGCTCCGGGCCCAAGAGGCCCCACGCGACGAGCGAGCTCAGCGCGACGGCGACGACGGCGATCACGAACCAGCCCGACACCCGATCGGCCATCCGCTGCATCGGCGCCTTGCTGCGCTGGGCCTGCGCCACCATCTGCACGATCTGCGAGAGCATCGTCTGGGCGCCGACCCGCGTCGAGCGCATCACCAGCGCGCCGCTCGTGTTCTGGGTGGCGCCGATCAGCTTGGCGCCCGGTTCCTTCATCACCGGCACGGGCTCGCCGGTGAGCATCGACTCGTCGACCGCGCTCCTGCCCTCGGTCACCTCGCCGTCGACCGGCACCTTCTCGCCGGGCCGCACCCGCAGGATGTCGCCGACGTGCACGTGGGCGATCGGGATGTCCTCCTCGGTGCCGTCGGCGCGGATGCGCCGCGCGGTCTTCGGCGCGAGGCCGAGCAGCGCCTTGATCGCCGCGCCGGTCTGCGAGCGCGCCCGCAGCTCGAGGAGCTGCCCGAGCAGGGTGAGCGAGATGATCACGACCGCCGCCTCGAAGTAGACCGCGACCCGGCCCATCGAGACGAACGACTCGGGGAAGACGCCGGGGGCGACCGTCGCGACCACGCTGTAGACGAACGCCGCCGAGGTCCCGAGCCCGATCAGGGTCCACATGTTCGGGCTCGCGCGCACGATCGACTGCAGGCCGCGCACGAAGAACGGATAGCCCGCCCACAGCACGACCGGCGCCGAGAGCACCATCTCGACCCACGTCTGGGTGGCCATGTCCATCCAGCCGAGCGAGTGGCCGAACATCGCGAGCACGAAGACCACGAGGGTGAACGGCAAGGTCCAGAAGAAGCGCCGGCGGAAGTCGATGAGCTCCGGGTTCTCCTCCTCGTCGAGGCTCGGCATCTCGGGCTCGAGCGCCATGCCGCACTTGGGGCAGCTGCCCTGGTGGTCCTGCCGCACCTCCGGGTGCATCGGGCACGTGTAGATCGTGCCGGCGGGCGCGGGCGCCTCCTCGACCTTGGGGCCGAGGTGCTTCGCGGGATCGGCCGCGAACTTCGCGCGGCAGCCGGCGCTGCAGAAGTAGTAGGTCTCGCCCTCGTGCTCGTGCCGGTGCTTCGACTCGGCCGTGACCTTCATGCCGCAGACGGGATCCACGAGCTGCGGCTCGGCCTTCGGTGCCAGGAACTTCGCCGGGTCGGCCGCGAACTTGGTCCGGCAGCCCGCGCAGCAGAAGTAGTAGGTCTGGCCCTCGTGGTCGTGCCGGTGCTTCGACTCGGCGGTGACCTTCATGCCGCAGACGGGGTCCGAGAGCTTCGGCTCGGCCGTCTTCGGCGGAGCGCCGTGGCAGCACGTGGAGTCGTGGCCTTCGTGAGTCATCGTGTCTCCCTGCCCGGCGCATGCGGGCGAGGCGTCGTCCTCTTGCATATAGGGCTGTTCGCTCGAAGTGAGGACGAGCGGGGCCGCGCGTCATTACGCCCGTTCAGGGCAGGGGGCTCGGCAATCCGTCGAGAAAGCGGCGGATGAGCTCGCTGCCGGCCTCGTCGACCCGCTCGCTCCCGCGCTGCGGCATCTCCCAGCCGTCGCCGCGGTGCTGCATCCGGACGTAGAGCTGGCTCTGGAGCGCGTCGCCCGGGACGACGCCGATCGTCGTTCCGTCGACCGTGTGGTGCATCAGCTCGCCAGCCGTGGTGCGCAGCGCCGGCGCGTCGAGCGGGTCCGTCAAGCCGAGGGGGATGCGCATGCGGAGCGAGCGCGCCGCCGAGAGCGGGTGGCCCTCGCCGTGGCAGTGGCTGCAGTTGGCGTGGAGGTAGCCGAGCGCCGCCTGCTCGAGCGGGCTGCCGGGGACCGAGGGCCTCGGCGCGATCGGCGCGCTCAGCCGATCGTCGGCCTCGAGGCGCGCGAGCAGCTCGTCGGCCTCGCCGGTCGCGAGCTGGATCGCCGAGACGCCGATGAGCCCGTCGACGCCGCGATGGCAATCGAAGCAGCCGTTCGTGTCGGGCACGTCGAGCGCGGTGCCGAGCGCGTCGCGGACGCCCTCCGGTCGCGCGTCGGCGTCCGAGCCGTCGAGCCGCCACACGTACGCGACGTTCTCCCATCGGTCCTCGGCGACCTTGTGGAGGAAGCGAGTCTCGACGCGCGTCTCGCCATCGCGAAATTCCTTCCACGCGCGGGTGCCGACCGGGAAGACCCAGCGATCGGGATCGCGCGTGTCGATCCGCGCGCCCGGCGGGAGCAAGAGCCAGCGCCGCTTCTCGGCGCCGTCGGACCAGAGCTCGAAGCGCACGCGGTAGGTCAGAACGCCCGCCGCGAGCGTGCCCGCCGCGAGGTCCTCGTAGAGCCCGGTCTCCGAGAGGCGCGCGGGCCCGTCGAAGACCTCGCCGGGCGAGGGCCGCTCGCCGGCGTCGACCTCGCCGTCCGGCCGCGAGGCGTCCAATGCGGCGTCGTCGGGCATCGCGGCGTCGCGCACGCTCTCGCTCGGGCCACACGCCGCGAGGACCGCCACGAACACGCTCGTGAGGCGCCGCACCGCGCGACGATAGCGGCGCCGCCGCCGGAGGTCGACACGGGCATCCTGCGCGCCGACGGCATCGAGGTGTGAGCTCTGGGAGGCTGGTCACGACGATGGCTACCGCCATCCTCGGGCTCGTGTGACACTGCGGCCATGGCCGTGAGCGAGAATGACGCGAGCAAGCTCGTCTATGACTGGAACTCGCGGAGCTACCACGGGCGGATCGTCCTGAACCGCGACTTCCAGCTCCACGACGAGACCCTGCGCGACGGAATCCAGAACCCGACCGTCATCGATCCCGAGATCGAGGACAAGCTCGAGATCCTCCACATGCTGGAGGCGACCGGCGTCGACACCATCGACGTCGGCCTCCCCGGCGCCGGCCCCCGCGCGTTCCAGGACGTGCTGCGGCTGTGCCGCGAGATCGCCGACAACCGGATGCACATCCGCCCGACCTGCGCGGGGCGCACGCTCGAGCAGGACATCGCGCCGATGGTCGAGGTCAGCCAGCGCGCCGGCATCCCGGTCGAGGTGATGACCTTCATCGGCAGCTCGCCCATCCGCAGCCTCGCCGAGGAGTGGTCGGTCGACCTCATCCGCGAGCGCTCGGTGAAGGCGATCGCGTTCGGCGTGAAGGAAGGGCTGCCGGTCAACTACGTCACCGAGGACACGACCCGCTCGCGCCCCGACGTGCTCTGGGATCTCTTCCGCGCCGCCATCGATCACGGCGCCTCCCGGCTCACCCTCTGCGACACGGTCGGTCACGTCACCCCGGACGGAGTCCGCAACCTGATCCGCTTCACCCGCCACGTGATCGAGGCGACCGGCGCCGAGGTGGGCATCGACTGGCACGGCCACAACGACCGTGGCCTCGCGCTGGTGAACTCGATCTGGGCCCTCGAGCACGGCGCCGATCGGGTGCACGGGACGATCCTCGGCATCGGCGAGCGGGTCGGGAACGCGTCGCTCGATCAGATCCTCGTAAACCTCAAGCTCCTCGGCGAGCTGGGCGATCGGGACCTGAGCAAGCTGGCCGCGCTCTGCACCAAGGTCAGCGAGGCGACGCGCTTCCCGATCCCGATCAGCTACCCGGTCTTCGGCGAAGACGCCTTCCGCACCGGCACCGGCGTGCACGCGGCCGCGATCATCAAGGCGATGGAGAAGGGCGACGCCTTCCTCGCCGACCGCGTGTACTCGGGGGTGCCGGCCGGCGAGTTTGGCCGCGAGCAGGAGATCGGCATCGGCCCGATGAGCGGCGTGAGCAACGTGCGCTACTGGTGTCGCAAGCGAGACGTCGAGCCCTCCGAGGCGCTCACCCGCGCGATCCTCGCCAAGGCCAAGGAAGGCAAGCGCCTCATGACCGACGAGGAGATCTTGGCGGTCATCGACACGGTG
Source organism: Pseudomonadota bacterium (assembly GCA_023427125.1). GTDB lineage: Bacteria > Myxococcota_A > Polyangia > Polyangiales > Sandaracinaceae > JAEZBP01. The sequence goes on from JAEZBP010000062.1 coordinate 7,614, forward strand.
CAGGCCGAGACGCCCTGAGCCCTTGCGTCACGCTTGATACGAACGGGCCTATCGGGGGATCGGATGGTGGCTCAGCGCCACGAGCGCCCCGCTGGGGTCTCGGGTGTAGAGCGTGAAATCGGTCTCGCGCTCGACGAGGTGTCCGGCCTCGACGAGCCTCTGGCGCCACGCCTCGCGGTCCTGCGGATCGATCGCCAGCGCGACGCAGTGCCATCCGGGATCGTCGTCGCCCCGGCGAGGACGCTCGGCGGGTGTCGCCTCGAGCGCGAGGAACGCGCCCCCGTCGAGGGCGACCCACACCGATCGCGGCGAGCCGTCGGGGTGGGCGAAGCGCTCTCGGACCGTGAGGCCGAGCACCTCGATATAGAAGCGCTCCGCGACCGCCAGGTCGGGAGCTCGGATCGCCAGGTGGTGGACCGCGCCGACACGCATCGTCGCAGCATGCCGGCTTTCGGATCTGAAAGCCCGTCTTTCACCAAAGGTGGGCTCCGAGCCCCAGGACGGCCCGTCTTTCGTCGGAAGTCGGCCAAGCACCGCTGGCACGCCCTTCGCTAAGTACCCAATCGTCCGACGCGATCGGCTGCCGATCACGCCCCCCCGGTCGTCAGCCAACTCATCGCGTCGAACCTCCGGCGGCCTTGGTGTGCTTCCCCCCCACGCACATCAAGGCCGCCTCTTTATTTCCGTCGCCCGACGCTTCCGGTCCGCGCCGCTCGTCGCGAGCCCCGCCGGGCCGTGTTCGGTGCCTCGGAAGAGCTCGGTCACGTCCTCCTCGGGACGTCCTCCGCTGCCTGCGTTGCGTTGGTGAAATCCGCTTTTCAAGACTGCGCGATGGCGAGGGGGTGGAGATCGCAGATCTTCCACGTTTTCGGCGGCCCACGGGCTGGCACGCAGCTCGCAATAGGGTCTTCTCGGCATGACGAAATAAGGCTGGGTGGTTCACCCCCCCTCCATCCAGCCCTCGTCATGTCGCACCTATGGCGGCCCCGGCGTGCCCTCCCCCCCACGCGCCGGTGGCCGCCACTTTATTTCCGTCGTGCCGATTTCGGCGCGTCAGATTCCGCTTG
>JAEZBP010000119.1 GCA_023427125.1 Pseudomonadota bacterium
GCTTGAGCTCGATCGCGGTGGCGCACCTCGTGGTTCGCGATCGCATCGCCTCGGTGATGATGCTCGCGCGCAAGCGCCTGCCGCCCTTCGAGGCGCGGGAGCGCGAGGCGATCGCGGCGCTCCTCCCGGTGATCGCGATCGGCGACGCGCTCCAGCAGGCGCTCGTGCGCGGCGCGGTGCACGGGCCCGCGCGCGAGCTCGCGTGCGTCGATCAGCGGCTGACCGAGCGGCAGCGCGAGATCGTCCTCGGCGTCGCGCTCGGGCACACCAACGAGGAGATCGGGCGGGCGCTCGGCATCTCGGACAACACCGTGCGCAACCTGCTGGTCCGGATCCGCGCGCGGCTCGGGGCGGCGAACCGGGCCGAGATCGTGCGCCTCGCGGTGCTGCGTTAGGTCTTGCCCTCGCGGCCGCGGCGGCCCCACGATCGCCGCCGATGTACGAGCCCCTCTCGCTGCCGGCGACCCCGGAGGATCGCGAGCTCGCCTATGCGCGCGCCCGTGACGCGATCACCTCGCTCCTCGACGGCGAGGACGACTGGATCGCCGCGATGGCGACCGTCGCGTGCGAGCTCCACCACGCGTTCGACTACTACGACTGGACCGGCTTCTATCGCGTGGTCGGCGACGAGCTCCTGGTCATCGGGCCCTACCAAGGCCCCCACGGGTGCCTCCGCATCCCGTTCTCCCGGGGTGTGTGCGGCGCGGCCGCGCGGACCAAGACGACCCAGCTCGTCGCCGACGTGAGCGCCTTCGCCGATCACATCGCCTGCTCGTCGACCACCCGGAGCGAGCTCGTGGTCCCGATCGTCACGCCGGACGGGCGGCTCCTCGCGGTGCTCGACGTCGACTCCAACGCGCGCGCGGCCTTCGACGAGGTCGACCGGCGGGAGCTCGAGGAGCTCTGCGCCGAGCTGGGCGCGCGCTTCGGGTGAGCGGAGTGATCCGCAGGATCGGCGGGCCTTCCGCCGATCGGCCGCCACCTCCGCCGTTTTCGCCTCGTAAGTCCGCGAGATCACTGGACCGCGATCCCGGCATGGGCCGTGCGATGGGCGCGCCTCGAAAGGAGGGACCCATGCAAGGTCTCAACAAGGCAATCCTGTTCGGAACGGTGGACGAGACGCCGCGCCTGCACGGCGCGGGAGCGCGGACGCGGCTCACGCTGCGCATCCGCACGGTGGAGGCATACACGGACGAGAGCGGCGCGGAGCGAGAGCGGCGCGCGTGGCACGACGTGGTCGTGTGGGGGCGCCGGGGGGAGGCGCTCGCGCCGCACCTGGTGCGCGGCAAGGCGGTGGCGCTCGAGGGCCGCATCGTCAACTCGAGCTGGGACGGCGCCGACGGCAAGCGCCGCTGGCGCACCGAGATCCACGCCAACGAGATCGTCATGCTCGACCGCCGTCCGCAGGCCGAGAGCGCTTCGGACGGCAGCGAACGCGACGCGGCGTAGTAGCCGCGCCCCGAAGCTCCATCCGGGGTGATGACTCGGCCCGGAACGGGCTTCGGGCCGGGGAAACCGAGCGCTCGCGGGGGCGGCTTGTCAGCGTGCCAGGGGTGTCGTAGTGGGGGCTCCCCATGGCATTCGTGAGCCGCCTCCGCGTGCGCTTCGGCGACGAAGATCACGCCCAGATCGTCTACTACCCGCGCTTCTTCCACTTCTTCCACTGCGCGTTCGAGGACTTCTTCGACGAGCAGGGCTACCCCTATCGCGAGTGCCTCGACGTCGATCGCGTCGGCTGGCCCGCGGTGCACGCGGAGTGCGACTTCGAGAGGCCCGTGCGCTTCGGCGAGACCCTCGCGATCGAGGTGTCGGTCACGCGCGTGGGGGAGAAGAGCGCCACCTTCCAGTACCTCGCGCGCCGCGAGGGCGGCACCGAGAGCGTCTGCCGCGGCACGATCGTGGTGGCCTGCATCGACATGGGCACCTACGCGGCGCGCGTGATCCCCGACAAGTACCGCGCGCTCTTCGAGCGGCATCTTCAAGCAAAGGAGAGCACATGATCGGCCGATGCATCGCGTGGTCGCTGCTCCTCACGCTGCTCGCGATCTCGAGCGCCGCCCTCGCCCAGCCCGAGGAGGTGCCCCCGCCTCCCGCGGAGGAGGATCTCGCCGGCCGGCTGACTCGCCTCGAGGAGCAGGCCCGCGAGCGCGACGCGCAGCTCGCCCGGGCGCTCGCGAGGGTGGAGGAGCTCGAGCAGCGAGCCGCCGCGCCGGCCGAGGCCGAAGAAGTCGAGGCGGCGGCAGAGGCCGACGCGCAAGGAGCGGAAGAGGCCGACGCGCAAGGAGCGGAAGAGGAGGACGACGCGGCCGAGCCCGTGATGCGGCCGCTCGCCAACCTCTTCACGCGCTTCGAGCATCGCGAGGGCTACGACCGCGCCGGCGTCTCGGTGCCCATCGCGTGCGTCGGCGTCGTCGCCGGCGCGACCGACGGCGACTGCATCCGCTATCGCGCCCGCGTGGGCTTCGAGATCGAGCCGCTCGAGATCGCGCGCGACGTGCGGGTGAGCGTCCGCTTCCTTCCGCAGGTGGCGGGGCACTGGGCGATGCCGAACGGAGGCAGCTCGACCTCCGGCGGGTTCGTGGATCCGGTCCTCGGGCTGCACGAGGGCTTCCTCTCGCTGCACCTCGGGGAGGCCTTCCGCGTGGACGTCGGCCGCTTCGAGATGGTCTACGGCGAGCACCTCACGATCGGCAACCTCGACTGGCACCCGAACGGCCGCGCGTTCGACGGCGCGCGCGCGCGCTTCCAGCCGGTGGAGGACGGCCTCTTCGTCGACGGCTTCTGGACGATCACGACCGAAGGGGGCCTGCCCGCCTTCGGGGAGAACGACCAGTACTTCTACGGCCTCTACGCGGGCCTGGGCCCCGCGATCGCGCCCGGCCTCGCGCTCGACGCGTACGCGCTCGTCCTCCAGAACAACGACTCGGTCGACCTCCTCACCGGCGCCGAGCGCGACTTCTCGCTCCGCCTGACCTTGGGCGGGCGCTTCCGGCACCGCGTCGAGATGATCGACCTGCGCGTCGAGAGCGCGCTCCAGGTCGGCACCGCCGGCCAGATCCGCCCGGCCGATCCGCAGGTCATCCTCGCCGGTCACGTCGACGCCGAGGTCGGGCTCAACCTGCTCGACGATCGGCTGCGCTTCGCGCTCGAGGGCCTCTTCGCCTCGGGCGACGGCCCCTCGCCGGACGTGAACGAGGCCTACAACCAGCTCTTCCCGACCGGGCACCTCTTCCTCGGCCTCTCGGACGTGATGGGCGGACGCACCAACATCGCGAGCGGCGTGCTCCACGTCACCGGTAGGCCCCTCCCTCAGCTCGCGATCCAGCTGGACTGGCACGTCTTCGCGCGGCCCGAGCGCCCGGCGGGCGCGGTGGACAACTACGCGGGCACCGAGGGCGACCTCAACGTGATCTGGACCCCGGCGGAGGGCTTGCGCGGGCGCGTCATGTACGCGCTCTTCATCCCGAACGCGGGCTTCTTCCCGACCGACGAGCCCATCCACTACCTCGAGATCGAGCTCGGGTACGTCCTGAAGTGATCCGCGGGTAGTCGAGATCGCGCTCACCCGCCCGGGCCATCGCACCGTCCGCTCGACGAGGAGGTCGACGCGTGAGCCGAGAGGCAGGGGTGTTACCCTCCGGTCCGACGATGGAGCCGGACCCCGACGCGACCCCGACCGACACCGTCCCCGATCCCGTGCCGGACGGCTACCTCGGCCGCATCATCGGCGGGCGCTTCCGCCTGACCGACGAGCTCGGCGCGGGCGGCATCGCGGTCGTCTACCGCGGCGAGGACGTGGAGCTCGCCCGCGCGGTCGCCGTGAAGATCCTCCAGGAGTCGGGCCATGGCCGCGCGGAGCTGCGCGCGCGCTTCGAGCGGGAGGCGAAGGTGCTCGCCGCGCTCTCCCACCCGAACATCGTCTCGCTGGTCGACTACGGCGTCGAGGACGGACGCGCATACCTCGTGATGGAGCTCCTGAAGGGGCGCACCGTCGGCGAGCTGCTCGACGAGGTCGATGTGCTCGAGCCCCGGCGCGCGCTCCACATCGTGCGGCAGGTGGTGCGAGCGCTCGCCTACGCGCATGGCGAGGGCCTCCTCCACCGCGATCTGAAGCCGGACAACGTCTTCCTGCAGGCGCTTCCGGACACGCCCGATCACGTGCGCCTGCTCGACTTCGGCTTCGCCAAGTTCGTCAGCGACGATCGCGACGGGGCGCCGCTCACCCAGGCCGGCACCGTCTTCGGCACCCCGCGCTACATGGCGCCCGAGCAGCTCACCGGCAGCACCGTCGACGCTCGCGCCGACCTCTACTCCGTCGCGGTGATCCTCTACGAGATGCTCTCCGGCCGGCGCCCCTTCGAGGGCGAGGTGCGCGACGTGCTCAAGGCGAAGGTGATCGAGGATCCGCCCGCGCTCAGCGCGATCGCGCCCGATCTCGAGGTGCACCCCGCGCTCGACGCGTTCCTCGCCCGCGCTCTCGCCACCCGTCGCGAGGAGCGCTTCGCCGACGCGCAGGCCTTCCTCGAGGCGCTCGAGGCCATCCCCGATCCGTGGGTGAAGCCGAAGGCGATCACGCCCGCGCCGCTTCGCAAGAGAGCGTCGATCCCGCTGCCCGCGATCGTCCTCGCGGTCGGCGGCGCCGGCCTGCTCTTGGTGGCGGCGAGCGCGTCGATCGTGTGGCTCGCGTGGCCGAGCGATCCGCCGCTCGCGCCGCCGCTCCCCGCGCTGCCCGCGCCGGAGCCGGCGATCGCCGAGCCGGAGCCGCAGGCGGTCCTCGCGGATCCGTGGGATGCGGCGGGAGAGCGCGCGCCGGCGGTCACCGACGTGCGGGTCGACGTGCTCAACGGGATCAATCCCGACGCGGATCGCCTCCGCGCGCTCCGCGACCACGCGCGGGCGGCGCCGGACGACGCCTACGCGCAGCTGCTCCTCGGCCACGTGTTCACGCGGCGCGGCATGCGCGCGATGGCGATCGCCGCCTACGAGCGCGCGGCCGAGCTCGATCCGGGCGCGCGCGGCGATCCGCGCATGCTCGTGAACCTGGTGACGATGGCGGTCCGCTCGGACGGCGGCGGCGCGGCGCGCGCGATCACCACCCTCTACGGCGCCGACGCGCTCCCCGTCATCGACGCGGCGCTCGGGCGCGAGAACCTCGATCCGCGCGAGGCCGAGCGCCTCGCAGCCCTGCGCGAGTCGGTCTCGCGTTGATGGGAGCGCGTGCGCCGCGCTGCTACGCTGGGCGCACCTCATGAAGGCGCTGATCAAGGTCGGCTACGGCTGCAACGACCACTGCACCTTCTGTCACACGCTCGACGTGCGCCACATCGACGCGGAGGCCGCGGAGGTCCACCGCAAGATCGATCGCGCCAAGGCGCTCGGCCACACCATGATCGTGCTCTCCGGCGGAGAGCCGACCATCCGCCCCGAGCTGATGAGGTGGGCCGCTCACGCGGCCTCGCTCGACATGGACTTCGGCCTCGTCACCAACGGCCGGATGCTCAGCTACCCGGCCGTCGTCGAGCCGCTGATCGAGCGGCGCCTGCGCTACGTCTACCTCTCGCTCCACGGCGGAACGGCGAAGGTGCACGACCTGATGGTGCGCAGCGCCGCCTTCGACCAGACCTACGGCGCGATTGAGGTGCTCAGCGGCCGGGGGCTCGACTTTACCGTCAACTGCGTGATCACGAAGCACAACGTCGAGCACCTGCGGGGCGTCGTCGACGCGGTGCTCCCGTACCGAGACCTCACGCTGACCTTCTCGATGGTGGAGCCGAAGGGGGGCGGCGCCGCGCTCTTCGCGCACCTCATGCCGCGGGTCACGCACGTGGCCGAGCGGGTGCGCGACGCGATCGCCTACGGACGAGAGCGCGCCGGCGACGAGGGCCCGCGCTTCCGCCACGGCGGCCTGCCGCTCTGCCTGATGCCGGGCTACGAGGACGCGTATGGGGATCTCAAGACGCACCGCTTCGCCTCGATGACCGAGGTCGGCGAGCCGGACTTCTTTCCGGTCGACGACCTCAACAAGGTGCAGCCCGAGGAGACGTGCCGCGGGTGCACGCTCAGCGGCGCCTGCCCCGGCTTGTACAAGGGCTACGACGAGGTCTTCGGCCACGACGAGCTTCGGCCGGTCACCTCGCGCGAGCGCAGCAACTCGTTCAACTATGTCTTCGAGACGCTCGTCACTTCGAGCGCGAACGGCGCCTGCCCGATCCTCGACGACGGCGTGAGCCCCTGGGATCGCGGCCGCCACCTCTTCGTGAAGAACGGGCCGCGCGTGGCGCGCTTCCGCGCCGACACCCGGGACTTCTCGGATGGCGAGCTCGTCGAGATCAAGCACGAGCTCGGCCAGGTGTACGTCGACGTCTCGCGCAAGGACGCGCCCGACGACTTCGCGAGCGATCTGCGTCCGCTGGTCTCGAGCGAGCTCTGCGAGGGGTGCGTCGAGCGCCCGCGCTGCACCGGGCTCTTCGAGCCGGACCTCGATGACGAGCGCTTCACGCGCGACGACGCGCGGGTGCGCGAGATCGTGAGCGCGCTCGAGGGCGAGGTGCTCGATCTGGGCGCCGGCGAGATGCGCTACGCGAGCTCGCTCGACGATCGCATCGGGGCGGGCGCCATCCGCTACGCCGCGATCGATCCGGACGCCGCGGCGATCGCGCGCCTGAGGGAGCGCTGGCCCACGGTGAGCGCGACGCTCGGCACCGCGGAGGCGTGGGCCGAGGCGGCTCCCGCCGAGAGCGTCGATCACGTGCTCGTGCTGCGGAGCTGGAACCACCTCGTCGATCCGCAGCGCGTCGCGCTCGCGATCGAGCGGGCGCTCCGGCCGGGCGGGACCCTCACCGTCGTCGACGACGTCGCGTTCGGCCTCGCGCGGAGCCGGCCTCACGCCCGGCGGGCGGAGGGCTCGCGGGCGCGCTTCGAGCACTACCGCAACGACACCGCGAGGGACGCCGCGCGCGTGCTCGATCGCACCTCGCTCCGCTGCGTCGAGCGCCGCGACGCCGGCCCCGCCACCAGCACGCTCTGGCTGCTCCGCTATCAGCGAGGCTGATACTCCCGGCCCGAAGCTCGTTCCGGGTCTCGGTGACGACAGCAGGTGGTTAATCGCCGCACCGAGCGCGGGGTCGCGCCTCGCTCGCCTCCCAGGTGCACGAGCTCCCGGCGTGGGGGCTCCTGGAATGCGGGGTGCAGCCTTCGCGTGGCAACGCGGAGGTAGACGTTGCGAGCTTCACGCATGAGCGGCTCACACATCGCGGTGGTCGCGATCGCGCTATCGCTGTCGGCGTGCGCCGGGACGCAGCACTTCGACGCCGCGGAGCGCGCGACGGGCCTCTCGCCGCAGGGCTACGGCGCGTCCGAGTACGACCTCTGGGGCCCGCGGGGCAACGCCGGTCAGGCGCGCGTGTGGGCGACCGGCGCGTACGAGGCCGTCGTCGACGGCCGTGAGATGACGGTGATCGAGGTCGTGCTCGAGCTCGAGAACAACGGCACCGAGCCGATGGTGGTCTCCGAGCTGCGCCTCGACTCGGCGGACGCGGACGGGGTGCGCATCACCGATCTCGCGCCGGTGCGGGTGGAGGGCCCGGGGGTCGTGGTGCCGGGCGACGAGGAGCGCGTGCGCGTCTTCTTCGCGATCCCGGAGCGCTACGACCCCGATGACATCGAGGACTTCCGGTTGCGCTGGTCGCTGCGTCAGGGCGAGCGCACCTACGCGCAGAGGACGCCCTTCCTGCAGGCGCCGGATTACGTCTACGACCCCTTCTACGGCCCCTACTCCGACCCGTTCCTCTCCGATCCCTTCCTGGCGCCCGGGGGGCACACCTTCATGCGCCCGTATGCTTTCTATGGTCCGCCCGCAGCGCGCCGCCCGGTCGGATGAGGTACGCTGCGCCGCGTGAAGGGAGAGAGCGATCTCGAGCTCCTCGAGCGCTGGCGGGGCGGTGACACTCGCGCCGGCAACGCGCTCTTCGAGCGCCACTTCGAGTCGATCTACCGCTTCTTCCTCCACAAGGTGGCGGACGACGCGACCGACCTCGTCCAGCGCACCTTCCTCGCGTGCACGGAGGCCCGCGATCGTTTCCGCGGTGCGTCGAGCTTCCGGACGTACCTCTTCGCCATCGCGCGCAACGAGCTGCTCGTGTTCTTTCGCAAGCGACGGCAGGACACCGACGCGGGCGCCTCGAGCGTCGCCGACCTCGCGCCCTCGCCGAGCACCGCGCTCGTGCGCCGCCTCGAGCATCGCCTCCTCCTCGAGGCGCTCCGCACGATCCCGCTCGACCTGCAGATCGCGCTCGAGCTCCACTACTGGGAGGAGATGTCCGCGACCGAGATCGCGGAGGTCCTCGAGGTCCCGGTCGGCACCGCCAAGAGCCGGCTGCGCCGCGCGCGAGAGGCGCTCGCGGAGAAGATCACCGCGCTGGAGGACGATCCGGCGCGCGCCAAGACCACGCTCGCCAACCTCGACGCGTGGGCCGTCTCGCTCAAGCAGGCGCTCGTGACTGACGATGCGGACGCCGACGAGCGCGCCCGCGGCCGCCACGGCTCATAGGGCTCCTGGGCGCCTCGATCCGCGCTCCCTCGCCAGGCGCGGGTCGCGGTGGTGTTGACGGTGTGACTTGGGAGTCACATGACTCAGTAGTCATACACGCGTGCCGAAGCCCACGTTCCATAACCTGCCCGCGCCCAAGCAGAGGCGCCTCGTGCGGGCCGCGCTCGAGGAGTTCGCGGCGCGTCCCTATGGCGAAGCGTCGCTCGATCGCGTCGCGGCCCGGGCGCGCATCGCGAAGGGCTCGCTCTATCAGTACTTCGGGGGCAAGGCCGACCTCTATCGCTACCTCGTGCTCGAGGAGCTCGGACGGAGGAGGGCAGCCGCGCTGGCGGGCGTCGTCGGCGGCACGCTCTTCGAGCGGCTCGAGGCGATGTTCATCGCGGGGCTCACCGCCTTCGGCTAAGAGCCGAAGGCGGCGGCGCTCGGCGCGCGCATCCACGAGGAGGGCGGCGATGCCGCGGCGCGCGCGCTCAAGCGCGAGCTTCGAGAGCGCGCCGTGACTGAGCTCGGCGAGCTCCTGCGCGCCGCGGTCGAGCGCGGGGAGGTGCGAGCCGATCTCGATCTCGACGTCGCCGCCCGCCTCGTCGCCACGGTGGCCGGCCCGGGCCTCGTGGACGCGCTCTGCGCGCGGCTCGGCAAGACCGTGGCGCAGCTCGCGAGCGGCCGCGTCGCCGTGGATCGCGCGGTCGTGACCGACACCGTGCGCGCCACCATGGAGATGCTCGCGCACGGCCTCGCCGTGCCCACCAAGGAGGGAGCCCGGCGATGACGAGGATGGAGATGCTTCGCGAAGCGAGCGTGCTCTTGCGCGACCCGGCCACCATCAGCGACGGCGTGCTGCTCAAGAGCCTCGCGCTCTCCGGCCGCGGCTCGCGGCGGGCACGAGAGGCCCTCGCCCCGTTGGCG
>JAEZBP010000190.1 GCA_023427125.1 Pseudomonadota bacterium
CCATGCACGCACGGTAGCACGCCGCCGAGGGACCAAGCGGCCCGGGCGCCGTCGTCGCTGGGTGGTAGCCTGGCGGCAAGGTCTCTCGATGGCGTGGCGCATCCACACCTGGTCTGCCGAGTCGGGCATCGGCAGCGTCGTCTCTCCGCACTTCGGCCCGCTCTCGTTCGGCCCCGCCGCGAACACGTACGGCACGACCGACTTCGCGCCCGGCGAGGAGGTCCTCGTCGAGCTCGACAGTCCGAGAGAGCCGTACGTCGTCCGGAGCGTGAGGCTGGCGCGGCAGCGACAGCCGGAGGGGACGCGCTGGGCCGCCTTCGACGTGGTGAACGGCTGCGAGGACATGCGCCTCGAAGAGCGGGGGGACGATCACCTGCGCTTCTGGAGGGGAGACTGCTGCGCATGGTGCGCGCCCGCGTGGTCGGTGATCTTCTCGAACGTCACGTCGGTCGTCGGACTGGACGGCGATGAGCCCGATCTCGACGCGTCGCTCCTCCGGCTCGCTTCGGAAGAAGAGCTGACCGAGCTCCACGTGCCGCCGGGCAGCCGGGCCTACTGCATCGTGACGAGCCACGGACAGGGTCGAGACGGCCCTCGCATCTTCGTGGTCGCCGGCGAGGCCACGATCGAGGCGCTCCCGCGCCTCACCTGAGGTCAGTCTTCGTCGAAGCGCTCCGAGAAGGTGATCCCACACGAGGCCGAGAACGTGTGCCGCGCCGTGTCCGCGGTCGACCGTCACGTCCACTGGTGACTCTCACATCACCATGAAGAACGACGCGATCTTAGTGGTCGCGTCGACGACGACGTGCAGGTGCGAGGGATCGATCACCTCGCCGGGCTGCGTCTCGATCTTGTAGAAGAACGTCCAGCGCGGCTCCGGCGGTCCGAGGTAGTGAGCGCCGTCGCACGGGGGAAGACGGCCGAGCTCCCGGGCCACGAACGCATCCGCGATGGCGCGCGCCTCCTGCTCGGTCATCGGCTTGGCCACTTCATCTCCGGGTCCACCTCGTACGCGAGCTCCGCTCGGTCGCGGGCGCGGATCGTCTTCAGCGTCGCCGCTTGATCGTACATGAGGACCATGCTCCCACGTGCTTCATAGAGGGCGAGGAGGCGCCCGCACCCGCTGCACGAGAACAGCGCGACCCGGGGATGCCGGCCCGGCGGGCAGCGAAACAGGTTGTGCTTCTCGAACCGCAGATCGCGGTCGGTGGGTTCGGGCAGCGGCGCCGCGCAGTAGCAGCACGCGGTCTGGAGCGGAGGCGCCGCGCGAGGATCGACGATGACGCGTCGGGGCACGGCCCCAGCCTACCGTGACGCGTCTCGTCTCGCCGCTCACTCTTCCGCGGAGGCGAGCGTCAGCATGATCGCCGCGATGGTCGCGTCCGCGACGACGTGCGCGATCACCGGCGCGGCGAGGCCGCGGGTCCTCTTGCGGAGCCAGGCGAGCATGACCGCCCACACGCCGGCGAGGAGGACGCCGACGACGCCTCGAGGCACGCCGTGCGCGTGCTGGACGCCGAAGGAGATCGAGCTGAGCGCGATCGACATCGCAGGGGATGAGATGGCGTCGAGCCGGTCCTGGAGCACGCCGCGCCAGATCAGCTCCTCGAGCACCGCGTTCACCAGCGCGAACGCGACGCCTCCCGCGATGAGCGCGGCGAGCGGCAGATCGGGGACGTACGCGCGCAGCGCGTCGGAGAGATCGGGGCGCGCGACGACGAGCCAGCCGGCGAGCGCGAAGGGCGTGACCCCGGCGACGATCGCGGTCGGCATGAGGGGAACGCTCCCGCGCCGGGCCCACCCCGCGGCGGGGGCGAGCGCAGGATCGAGGCGCGCCAGGAGCGCGTAGATCCCGAGCGCGAGCGCCATCGTGGCCTGCCAGGGCAAGAGCGAGATCGGGAAGAGCACCGCCAGAAGAGCCGTCAGCGCGCCGATCGCCCCCGCGGCGGCCGAGGCGCGGCGGCCCGCGATCGCCAGCGCGACCGCCACGCAGCCGATCGCGACGTCGACCTCGACCGGCGCCACCGGCGCGCTCACCGCCTGCGCCCCGAGCGCGCCCAGCGACGCGATCGAGAGCGCCATCGATCTCTTGTCCATGCGGGCTCCTCCCGAAAGTCGAGCGTTCGCTCGACTTCTGCGAACTTGAGCGATCGCTCGACTTCGCGCAAGCTCCGGCCGTGGGTCGAGCAGGAACACGCGAGCCGGTCCAGGAGCGCGCGCGGCGGCGGCGCGAGTCGATCCTCGACGCCACCGCGCGCCTGCTCGATCGCGAGGGCTACGGCGCGCTGACGACCAACGCGGTGGCGCGCGAGGCGCAGGCGGCGATCGGCACCGTCTACGAGTACTTCCCGAACCGCGAGGCGCTGCTCGCGGCCTTGCTCGCGCGGCACGGCGAGCGGCTCGGCGAGGCGATCGACCGCGCGATCGCCGAGGCCGGCGGCGATCCGATCGCGACCGGCGATCGCGTCGTCGACGCCTTCGCGCGCTTCTGGCTGGAGGAGCCGGGCTACCGCTCGGCCTGGGCGGTCAGCCAGGTGTCCGGCGTCCTGCTCGAGACCGGCGCGGCCTGGGCCGACGCGTTCACCGAGCGCGTCGCGGCGCTCATCGCGTCGATCGCGCCCTCGCTCCCGGCGCGCGAGCGGCGACGCGTCGCCCACACCGTCGTGCACCTCGTGAGCGGCCTGGTCGGCCCGGCCGTCGCC
>JAEZBP010000191.1 GCA_023427125.1 Pseudomonadota bacterium
CCGGACGCCGGCGCCGCCGCCGGAAGCGCAAGCCTGCGTGCGGAGCGGTTGCGGCGGCGAGCTCTGCACCGAGCCGGGCAACGACATGGCGACCATCTGCGTCGCCCGGCCCGAGCACGCCTGCTACCGCACGGCGGCCTGCGAGCGGCAGCCGAACGGCCAGTGCGGCTGGACCCAGAGCCGCCAGCTGCGCGCCTGCCTCGCGAACCCGCCGGGGCAGTGAGCGGCCTCAGCACTCGATGATGTTGAGGGCGAGGCCGCCGCGGGCGGTCTCCTTGTACTTCGTGCTCATGTCGGCGCCGGTGGCGCGCATGGTCGCGATCACCTTGTCGAGCGAGACGTGGTGCTTGCCGTCGCCGCCGAGCGCGAGGCGCGCCGCGTTGATCGCCTTGATCGAGCCCATCGCGTTGCGTTCGATGCAGGGCACCTGCACGAGGCCACCGATCGGATCGCAGGTCAGGCCGAGGTTGTGCTCCATGCCGATCTCGGCGGCGTTCTCGACCTGCTCGGGCGTGCCGCCCATCACCTCGGCGAGCGCGCCGGCGGCCATCGAGCACGCGACGCCGACCTCTCCCTGGCAGCCGACCTCGGCGCCGCTGATCGACGCGTTGCGCTTGTAGAGCGAGCCGATCGCGGCGGCGGTGAGCAGGAAGCGCACGACGCCATCGTCGTCGGCGTTCGGGATGAAGCGCCGGTAGTAGGTGATGACGGCCGGGATGATGCCGGCCGCGCCGTTCGTCGGTGCGGTGACGACGCGCCCGCCCGCCGCGTTCTCCTCGTTCACCGCGAGCGCCCAGAGGTTGACCCAGTCGAGCGCCGTCATCGGATCGCTGGGGCCCCGGCCGTCCGCCCGCAGCTTGCGGGAGAGCGCCGCCGCCCGGCGCCGCACCTTGAGCCCACCGGGCAGGATCCCCTCGCGCGCGCAGCCTCGCTCGATGCACGCGTGCATCGTCGCCCAGATCCGCAAGAGCCCCTCGCGCACCTCGGGCTCGGTGCGCAGCGCGCGCTCGTTCTCCATCATCAAGGTCGCGATCGAGAGCCCGCTCTCGGCGCAGCGGACGAGCAGCTCGGCGGCGTTCGCGAACGGATGCGGGACCTCGAGCTCGGCGTGCACGCCCGGCCCCTCGGCGACGCCCTCGGGCGTGACGATGAAGCCCCCGCCCACCGAGTAGTAGATCCGCTCGTGGATCACCTCGCCGCGCGCGTCCTCGGCGCGGAAGCGCATGCCGTTCGAGTGCAGCGGCAGCCGCTCGCGCCGGTGGAAGCAGAGGTGCTCCTTCGGATCGAACGCGATCATCGCGCCGCCGTGCAGCTTCAACGCGCGCTCCCGCTCGATGCGCGCGACGCGCCCCGGGGCCGCGTCGACGTCGACCCGATCGGGCTCCTCGCCCTCGAGGCCGAGCATGATCGCGGCGTCGGTGCCGTGGCCCTTGCCGGTGTGGCCGAGCGAGCCGTAGAGCCCGACGCGCACCGCGGCGACGTGCGGTGAGAGCCCCGCCTCCTCGACGCGCTCGCAGAAGCGACGCGCCGCGCGCATCGGCCCGACGGTGTGTGAGCTCGAGGGTCCGATCCCGATCTTGAACAAGTCGAACGCGCTGACGAACGACATGGGCCGGGTGTAGCAGCGACGGCTCGCGCCCGCCTTGGCGCGCTGCGTGTCTGCTCACTCTTCTGCCGCCCCGACAAAGCCCTTGCGCTCGCACGGGGCCTCTACTCGGTCAGCCGCGACGCGCTCGAGGCCCGCGAGCTCGCGATCGGGATACGTGACGCGCCCGATACGTTGGCACGCAGGGGCCTCGGATCCGTAGGGACGCTCACGAGCGCAGGTGGGCCAGGGCGGGCGCGCGGACGTCGGTCTCCTCGTCCAAGAAGATGTCCTTCACGTTGGGCCAGTCGACGTGCCTGAGGCTCGCGTGCTTGGCGACCCCCGTCACGTCGAGCCACTCCATCTCGTTGCCCCCCAAGAGCAGCTGCCCGAGGTGCACGCAGCGCTCGAGCGGGAGCAGGACGAGCCGCTCGAGCTCTTGGTTCATGAGCGAGAGCGATCGCAGCGCGGGGGTGGCGATCGCGTCGAGGTCGACCTCCGTCAGGTAGCCCCTGTCGATCGCGACGTGCTCGAGGGGCTTGCCCCGGAGCGCGCTCAGATCGAGCGCGCGCCACTCGCCGCCGTTGATCCAAACCCTCTTCAGCGCCGGCAGATCGGCCAGCGGGCTCAGGTCGAGCGCGAGCTGATCTTCACCTCCCAGGCTCACGCTCTCGAGCCCGGGATGCGCGGCGAGCGCACGGAGATCGATCGGCTCCTTCCCGGCGACTCGAAGCGAGAGCGCGCGCAGCGCAGGGCAGGCGCGCAGCGGCCCGAGATCGACCGGCGCGCTGAGCGTGAGCGCGACCTCCCGGAGCTGCGCGAGCCCGGTCAACGGCGCGACCGACTCCAGCGCCACGGGCACGTCGTGCGTGCCGATCTCGAACACCTCGAGGCCCGGAGCGTCGGCCACTCCCTCGATGCGCGCGCTCACGAGCGGCTCGCGGATCATCAGGCGCGTGGTCCGACTCGTCACCCGCTTCGAGAACGCCGAGCCGTCCGCTCGGGTGCCCTGCACTGTACCCATGCCGCGGAGATATCTCAGCGGCCACTCCGCCCGCAACTCAACCCGGCTCCCGCTGTCTCTCGTACGCCCGGTTGGCGTAGGCCAGCGCGGCGGCCGCGCCGATCAGGCCGGCGAGGATGGCGCTGGGCACGAAGAGCGGGTGGTCCACGAGGCCGAGCAGCAGCGCCGCGAACTGCGCGAGCGTCGCGAGCTTGCCGAGCGGACCGGCGCTGAAGTCGACGCGGGCTCGCTGCTCCACGGGGTGGAGGCGGTAGGTGATCATCAGCGGGATGAAGAGGAGCTCGCGCAGCGCGAGCAGGACCAGCGACCAGAGAGGCGGCTCGATGGTGTACGCGAGCAGGAAGATCGCGCTCAGCACGAAGACCTTGTCGGCGAAGCCGTCGATGAACGCGCCGCGACCGGCGTTGGCCGCGAGCGCGCCGGGATGGTGAGCCTGCTGCCGGCGCCGCCGCGCCCGGCGCACCAGCCAGCCGTCGAGCACATCCGTCACGCCCGCCGCCGCGACGATGAACAAGGTCCACCGCGGCTCATGAGGCGCGACCCAGAGCAGGCCGGCGAGCGGGACGCGCGAGAGGCTCATCAGGTTGGGCAGGAGGACGTCACGCCCTCGATCCGCGCTGGCCGCCATTGGAGACGATATAGACCCGCCCTGTCGTATGGAGACGACAGCTGTCGTACGCGGCCGGCAGCAGAGTGGAGGCGCGGTGCCACGAGCGAGCGCTCCCGCTCGGCGGTACGCGGCTTGCCGTGGTGCGGCGGCATGCCGAGACGCAGCCTCGCCTTCCTCCTCGTGCTCCTCGCCTCTCCGTCCATCGCATCAGCGCAAGGTCGATTGTCGACAGGGGGCATGGACCTCCACCTCTTCCGGCCTGCCGTGGACTCCAAGGGGCACCTCTCGGTGAACGGCACCGACGTCCTGCCGCACCTCGGGATCAGCTTCGGGCTGGTGCTCGACGGCGGCTTCGGCATGCTGCCCTTCGACGGCCTGGTCAACCAGGGCGACATGGGCCTGGTGCGCTGCCAGGGGCTGCTCTGCGGACGCATCGTCGACGCGCAGCTCACCGGTACGCTGCACTTCAACCTCGGCCTCGCCAACCTGCTGATCGTCGGCGTGCAGGTGCCGGTCGTGGTGGGCGCGGGCGCCAACATCACCGTGCCCGGCTTCTACAACGACCCGATGAACGACGCGGGGCCCGATGGCGACGCCGCGCGCGGGCTCGACCACCAGAGCCTCGGCAACATCGCGATCCACGGCAAGATCCGGCTCCTGCGCGCCGAGCGCAACGACGGCTTCGGTCTCGCGGCGATCCTGCAGCTCGAGCTGCCGACCGGAGACGCCGGCGCGTTCGCCGGGGACCCGACGTTCGTGCTCTGGCCTCACCTGGTCGGTGAGTGGCGGCCCATCCGGCAGGTGCGCGTCAACCTCGACGTCGGCTATCGACTCGTGATCGGCGACGGCGCGGCCTTCCCGGTCGGCGGCCGCGTGGAGGCCGCGATGCCCCGCGTGATCATGGGCGGCTCGCGCTTCGTCCACGACGATCAGCTCACGTTCGGCCTCGGCGCGAGCTTCCGGCTCGGCGACGCGCCGCTCGATCTGACCGCCGAGCTCTACGGCAGCCAGATCCTGAGCGGGCTCGACGGCCGCGGTGAGCTCGGCGCCGCGGGGACGACCAACCTCGAGGCGCTGCTCGGCCTCAAGATCTTCGTCGAGCGCTCGAGCTACCTCGTGATCGGCGGCGGCGGCGCGATCCCGACCGGAGGCGCGAGCGCGGCGGACGTGAGGGCGATGGTCGGCTTCGTCTTCGAGCCTTCGATCGGCGACCGCGACGGAGACGGGCTGCGCGACGACGTCGATCAGTGCCCCCAGGAGCCCGAGGACTTCGACGGCTTCGCGGACGAGGACGGCTGCCCCGATCCGGACAACGATCGCGACGGCATCCTCGACGTCGACGACGCCTGCCCGATGGTGCCCGAGGACCGCGACGGCGACGCCGACGACGACGGCTGCCCCGAGGGCAACCGCGGCGATCGCGACGGCGACGGCATCCTCGACGAGGCCGATCAGTGCCCCGATGAGCCCGAAGATCGCGACGACTTCCAGGATCAGGACGGCTGCCCCGACCCGGACAACGACCGTGACGGCATCCTCGACACGGACGATCTCTGTCCGGACGAGGCCGAGGACCCCGACGGCTTCCAGGACGCGGACGGCTGCCCCGATCCCGACAACGATCTCGATCGCATCCTCGACGTCGACGACACCTGCCCCGACCGCCCCGAGGACTACAACGGCACCGAGGACGAGGACGGCTGCCCGGACGTCGGCGTCGTCGAGCTCGGCGACGGAGTGCTCACGCTCTTCGAGGAGATCCACTTCGCGACCGACAGCGCCGAGATCTTGCCGGAGAGCGATCACATCCTCGTCGCGATCGCGGCCACGCTCGAGGGCAACCCGCACCTGCTCTTGCTCGAGGTGCAGGGCCACGCCGACGATCGCGGGACCGACGCGTACAACATCGCGCTCACCCGCGATCGCGCGGCGGCGGTGGTGCAGGCGCTGACCTTGCGCGGGATCGCGC
>JAEZBP010000209.1 GCA_023427125.1 Pseudomonadota bacterium
CACCTACGCCGGTGCCGCGCGCTCGGGCTGGGCGTGGCTCGCGGGGCGAACGCCGAGCGGCGCCGATCGCCCGCTCGTCACTGCAGCGGCCGCGGCGGTCCGCCGCCTGGACGGAACGATCGCGTCGGCGGGGTCGGTAGTGTCCTCGTTCGCCTGGGAGAGCTGGGGCGGGACGATCGGCAGCGCCACGCCGGCGGACGGCGTGCTCTCGAACGGCGCCTGGCACGTGCTGCTCGACGAGGGGAGCGACGAGGCGCTGCGCGCGCGCGTCCGCACGGGCATCGAGCGGGCGCTGCTCGATCCGGCCTTCGAGGAGGACGGCGCGTACGGTGGCATGCGCGGCGGGCCCGGCAACGGCTGGGACTACTCGTGGGGCAGCAACCGCGCGCAGGCCTACTACGGCGCGAACCTCCTCATGGCGCGCCACCTCGGCGTGCTCGGCGACTACAGCGCCGATCAGATCGGCGACCGGGCCCAGGAGCACATGCACTTCCTGCTGGGGCTCAACCCGCTGAGCATGGTCTACCTCAGCAACATGGCCGCCTACGGCGCCGAGCACTCGTCTTTCCAGGTCTATCACGCGTGGTTCTCGATCACCGGGGACGACGGAGACCACGGGAACGCGATGTACAACGGGCGCCCGACCGGGGTCGACGAGCCGCTCTACCCCTACCACCCCGAGGACACGGCGACCTCGACCTACGGGCCGGCGCCGGGCCTCGTGGTGGGCGGCGCCAACTACTACTACAGCTGCTCCTACGAGATCCCGCAGCGCGAGCGCCCCGCCTACGCCTATCGAGACTTCTCGGTCGGCTGCGACTGGGACCCGGACGCCGCAGAGTGCCGCGCGTGCGCCTGGGAGATCACCGAGCCGTCGAACAGCTACCAGGGCCCGTTCATCCTGCTCTCGTCGTTCCTGATGAGCCGCTGAGCCGCTCGCCTTTTTCGCGGCTCGCACGAGGTCTCGGTCGGAGAGCACGCACGAGTCGAGATCGGCAGAACGGGTGTGCCCAGGGGCGAACGGGCGGCGAATGAGGTGCCGGCGTCCCCGAGGTCGCTAGTGGGGGACCCTATCACCAGCGGGGGGGGAACCGGTGGAGGGAGTCGAGCCTCGGGGGCGCCAGCAAGCGCAACCCTACGAGTCGCGGAGGAGGTCGTCAAATCGTGGACGCCCGACCGAATGTCACCATCGAAGAGGCGCGCGGAGGCTCCGCCTCTACCCTCACGCGCGCGGCAGACACGTAGAAGATGGTTGGAGGTCGGATCGGCGCGCTCGAGGGTCGGGAGCTCCACGCCTCGTCGTGCTCCGCCCCGGTGGAGGGGCGCGCACTTGCGGTCGGGCCGGGGCTTCGGTATCTGGGCCTCATGCATCGCTCGTGGGCTTGCCTCTCGTTCGCCTTCCTCCTGATTGCCGGCTGCGCGACCGGCGGCGGCTCGTCCGACAGTGGAACGACTCAGACGCGGGACGGCGGCTCGGATCTGGACGCGGCGGTGGTGAAGCCGCCGGACGGAGGCGAGCCCGACGGCGGGCCGGTGTGCCTCGGCGCGATGTGCGGAGAGGAGTGCGTCGACCTCCAGACCGACCTCGATCACTGCGGCGACTGCGACGCCGCGTGCAGCGCGGGTCAGCGCTGTCAGGCAGGCGCGTGCGAGCTCGACCCGTGCGATTCCGGCCTCGTCGAGTGCGGTGGCGCTTGCGTCGATCCGATGACGGACGGAGCGCACTGCGGGAGCTGCGGCAACGCGTGCGACGCCGACGAGTCGTGCTTCGCCGGCGGCTGCGGCCCGACGACGTGTCCGAGCGGCACCTCGCGCTGCGGGGCGGCGTGCGTCGATCTCATGAGCGACGCGGCGAGCTGCGGCGGGTGCGGCGTGAGCTGTGCGACGACCGAGGAGTGCCGCGATGGATCGTGCGTCGACACCTGCCCGGCGCCGAGCATGCGCTGCACGGCCGGCGACGGCTCGGTGTCCTGCCTCGACGTGACGAGCGACGCGACGAATTGCGGCGGCTGCGGCGTCAGCTGCTCCGGCCTCGAGGTGTGCGCGGCGGGCAGCTGCACCTGCGAGGCGCCCGACAGGGTGTGCGGCGGGGTCTGCACCGACGTGATGACGAGCCACGACCACTGCGGCTCGTGCGGCAACGCGTGCGGCCCCGAGCAGCTCTGCGTGGACGGCGCGTGCGCGTGCCCGACCGGGTTCACGCTCTGTGGGAGCGCATGCACGAACACGATGATCGACGACCGCAACTGCGGCGGGTGCGGGACGATGTGCGCGGCGCCCGCCGAGTCGTGCAGCGGCGGGTCCTGCGTCAACTCCTGCGGCAGCGGGCTGGTGGTGTGCGGCGGCTTGTGCACGGATACCTCGAGCAGCGCCTCGCACTGCGGCGCCTGCGGCAACGCGTGCGGCGCCGGGCGCGCCTGCCGCCTCGGGGTCTGCGCGCCGGCCAACGACGACCGGACGAACGCCACGACGATCACCCTCGGCGGCGCGGAGGTCGTGGTGACCGGCAGCACCGTCGGCGCCTCGCACGACGGACCGAGCCCCTGCGTTTGCACCTCGGGCGCCAACGTCTGGTACCGGTTCACGCTCGCGCGGCGCTCGATCGTCTACTTCGACACCGCGGGCTCGGGCTTCGACACGTCGCTTTACATCACCGACTCGGCGGGGAACGCGGTGCCCGGGCAGACCGACGCGGGCTTCCCGACCGCGGGCCTCTGCAACGACGACGCGCACTGCAGCGCCGGTGGGTTCACCACCATCCGCGAGTCGCGGACCGCGGGCTTGCTCAACGCCGGCACGTACTACGTCGCGGTCGGCGGCTGCGCGACCGGCGCGTTCACCCTTCGCGGGCAGATGATCCCCGACAACGTCGGCTACTTCTTCTACACGTCGCGCCTGCAGGGGGACAACACGACCAGCACCGTGCTGGTGGGCACCGACGTCACCACCGGCACGTGCGGAGGCGTCGGCTCCGGCGAGGACGTGCGCTGGTTCCTGACCTGCGGCGCGCCGCAGTTCTTCAGCCTCTGCGCCAGCGACGGCGGCTCCTTCGAGCGGCGCGAGGGGACGAGCACGTACTACGACCCCGCGATGTACATCCGCAGCGGTCAGACCGGGGCGCAGGTCGCGTGCAACGACGACGGCGGATCGATGGGCGGCACCAACTGCGTGGGCACGGCGCCCGCGCCCACGGGGCCCCTCGACACGTTGCAGTACGGCTCGCGGCTCAACGACGTCACGGTTCCCCGCGGCATCGCGGTGGTCTTCGTCGACGAGCGCAGCGCCTCCGGCATGAACTACACCCTGCGGCACATCGTCCGCTGAGGGCCCGGTCGTGACACCCGGCTGTCGCGCGGCGGCGGTTTGGGTATCGTGAGGCGATGCGAAGCATCGGCTCCCTCTGCCTCCTGCTCGTTGCGATCGCGACGCCGGCCCGCGCTCAGGTCGAGACGCAGGAGATGGTCGTCATGCGCGACGGCGTCCGCCTCGCGACCACCGTGTGGCGCCCGGACGCCACGACCACGCCACGGCCGGTGCTGCTGCGGCGCACTCCCTACGGGCGAGCGGTCCCGGCGGACCTCGTCTCCGGCGTCTTGGGGTTCGGCTACGTGCTCGTCTCGCAGGACACGAGGGGCCGCTTCGACAGCGAAGGCAACTACATCCCGTTCCAGACCGACGCGGAGGACGGCTACGACACGATCGAGTGGATCGCGTCGCAGCCCTGGTCGAACGCGCGCGTCGGCACCTACGGCGGGTCGGCCGAGGGCATCACGCAGCTGATGGCCGCGGGCGCGGCCCCGCCGGCCCTGCGCTGCGCGCTCCCGGTGGTGGCGACCGCCGACATGCACGCGGCGATCTATCCGGGCGGCGCCTGGCGCACCGAGCTCGGGACGGCGTGGCTCAACGGGCTCGGCGAGCCCGAGGCGCTGGCCGAGCTGCGCCGGCACGAGGCGCCCGACGCGTACTGGGAAGGAATGCGCTGGGACGCCGACGAGCTCCGCGCCGTGAACATCCCGATCCTGATGGTCGGCGGGACGTTCGACATCTTCGCGATCGGCACGCCGGCCACGTTCCACGAGCTGCGCACCGCGTCGGCGCGGCCGGACGATCAGTTCCTTATCCTCGGCCCCTGGACGCACGGCGGACCGGGCGTGCGGGTGCAGGGTGAGCTCGAGTTTCCCGAGGCCGCCGTCTATTCGCAGGCCGTCCTCGAGCTCATCGCCTTCTTCGACTGGTGCCTGCGCGACGGCCCGCGCCCGGGCTGGGCGCCGGTCCGCTATTGGGTCAGCGTGCTCGCCGACACCGGAAGCGCGGCGGGCGGCGAGTGGCGCGACGCCGAGGACTGGCCCCCGCCGTCCACGCCGGTCGTCCTCACCATCGATGCCGACGGGGTCCTCGGGCCGAGCGCGGCTCGAGACGCGGAGCCGATCGAGCTTCCGTCGGATCCCGCGGCGCCGATCCCCTCGCTCGGCGGCGGCAACCTCACCACCGCCGCGGGGCCGCACGATCAGAGCGCGATCGACGCGCGCGACGACGTCTTCGTCGCGGAGACCGCGCCGGTCGCCGGCGAGGTCGAGATCATCGGCGACGTCGAGGCGTCGGTCTACGCGGCGAGCTCGAGCGACGACGTGGACGTGATCGTGCGGCTCTCGCAGGTCACTCCCTCGGGGCAGGCGTTTCTGCTCGCCGATGGGATTCGGCGCGGCCGCTTCGTGCAGGGCTTCGAGAGCGCGGCGCCCTTGACCCCGAACGAGCCCGTGAGGTTCGACGTCGCGCTCGGTCCGGTTTCGATCGTGCTGCCGGTCGGGCACGCGCTCCGGGTGAGCGTTCAGGCGACCTCGAGCCCGCGCTACGAGCCGAGCCCGGGCACCAGCGAGCCGATCGCGACCGCGACGCCGCGCGCCACCACGCTCCGTCTCCACTTCTCGAGCGCGGAGCCGAGCACGGTCGTCCTGCCGGTCGTGAGCGGCGCACCGGCGCTCGGGGTCACCGACGCGCCCGACGCAGGCACCGGAGCGGACGCGGCCTCGTCGCGCCTCGACGGAGGACCGACCGCGGCGGCGCCCGGCG
>JAEZBP010000225.1 GCA_023427125.1 Pseudomonadota bacterium
GGGCTACGCCATGGGCTCGCTCTCGATGGACGCCTACCCGCTCGACGCCGACTGCCCGAAGAGCGCGGGAGACGAGCCCCCCGCCGCGACCGTCCCCGACCCGAGCATCGTCCCGCCCGAGGAGACCAACCTCTGATCTTCAGGGCCAAACGACTCAATCGATGCCGATGGTGATCGACGTCTGCGCGCCGATGCGGCTGCGCTGATCGACCACGACGCCGATGGTGACCGCGGCGGCGACCGCCGCGACGGCGCCGACGATGATCCAGAGGACCGGCTCCTCGAGGATCGAGGGCCCCGCCGCCCCGGGCGCGACGCCGAGCGCGCGCTCGCGGCCGACCACGCGGGGCTCGAACGCGCTGCCCTCGGCGATCAGGAAGTTGCGGTGCTCGTCGAGGACCTCGACGTAGTACTCGACCCGATCGGCGCTCGCCGCGCCCGCGATCGGGACCTCGACCACCGCGCGGGCCTCCGCCTCCTGCGCCGCGAACTGCGCCTCGCCCTCGAGGCGCGCGTAGACCATCACGCGGCGGGCCATGGTCGTCGGATCGGCGACCTCGATGCGCAGCGTCGAGCGCGCGCGATCGAGCCCCGCCGCGACGCCGAGCGTGCCCTGCCGCGCCGCCCACACGCCCCGCGCCTCGAGGTAGGGATCGCGAAGCCGGGGCGGCACGCTCGCGTCGAGCTCGGCGTCGCGGTCGAGGCCGAGCAAGCGCACGAAGAAGTCGCGCGCCTCGTCCTCGCGCCCGAGCGCCGAGCACGAGATCCCGAGGAGCGTGTAGATCCGCACGAGCTGCTCGGGCCGCTGCCCGCCGGCGCGCAGCGCCGCGAGCGCCTGGCCGTAGGTGCTCTCGAAGTCGACCTCCTGATAGGCCGCCTCGGCCCGCGCGAGCGGGTCCTGCGCGAGCGCCCCCACCGGGATCGCCAAGAACACGATCGCGAGGAGCAGCGCCCTCATCGACAGCCTCCGCTGCACTTCTCCTCGGCGCTCCCGCAGCTCAGCGGCCGCCCCTCGGTCGCGTCGGCGTACTCCGCCGTCGGGTAGAGCTCGAGCATCACCGCGGGCGCGCCCTCGTACGCCTCCGCCACCCGGCAGCCGGAGAGCAAGATCGTGTTCGCCTCGTCGCGCGCGACGACCACGTACGCGTGTGGCCCCTGGGGGACGTGCGGGAGCTGCACCCCGCCGTTGCGGAAGGTGCAGATCGGCTGCCAGCCCGAGTCGAGCTCGACGCTCCCGAAGTCGCCCGCCTCGATCCCGTCGAGGATCGCGGGGCACGAGCCGAGGCCCTCCTGCGGATCGAGCTCGTAGACCACCAGGCGCCCGAAGTCGGAGTAGAGGAAGGTCTCGAGCGACGGGAAGCCGACCTGCACGTCGACCGGGGTCGGCGCGCAGCCGGCCACCAGCACGAAGAGCGCGCCGAGCGCGGCCCTCACTGCTCGATCTCCTCGACCGTGAGCGTTCGGAACCGGCAGAAGCGCCCTCCGCCGTCGCCCGCGGGGACGGGGGTGAAGCTGGCGCAGGTGGCGGCGCTGCCGGGCGCGTCGTAGCGCCAGATCTCGTAGGAGGTGGCCACGTTGCCGAGCGCGTCGAAGTCGGTGTTGCCGCTCGCGCCGAGGTAGTCGACCTCGCGGCCCTCGCGGATCTCCGCCAGACCCTCGGCCACGCGACCGGACTGCACGACCCCGCCGGGATCGGCGGGCGGCGAGGACACGCTGCGGAGCGCGTCGCGGATCGCCGACCCATCGTCCGAGCCGGCCTGCGCGATCGCGAGCGCCAAGAGCGCGACCGCGTCGTACTGGTTCGACGAGAACGGGACCGGCGCCGAGCCGAAGACCGCCTCGTAGCGCTCGTGGAAGTCGTTGTACTCGGGCGTCGCGGGATCGGTGAGCGGCGAGGTCCCGTAGAATCCGTCGAGCAGCGCCGGATCGCCGACCTCGTCGACGAAGCCCGGCGCGCGCACTCCGTCGGTGCCGATCCACGTCACCGAAGGCCGGCTCGAGAGGGCGTTCCAGTCGCGCACGATGCGGCCGCCGTTGACCGGGAAGCCGACGAGGGCGATGCAGTCCGGCATCGCGTCGCGGATCTGCGCGACCTCCGCCGCGTAGCTCGCCTGCTCCTCCGCGAAGGGCACCCGCGCGACCACCGCAGGGCCACCGCCCTCTTCGAAGGCGGACTCGATGCCGAGGCCGAAGGGCTCTCCATAGCCGTCGCCGAGGTGCAGGATCGCGAGGCGCATGCACTCGAGGTCCTGGGCGGCGATCGCGACGACCCGCGACTGCAGCGCGTCGGGCGGCGCGGTGCGGAAGAAGAAGCGGTCGCTCTCGTCCGCGATGTTCTCGTTGAACGAGGTCAGCAGATCCGAGGTCGAGCAGCAGGCGATCTGGGGGACGCGCAGCTCCGTCGCCACCTGCGCCACCTCGAGCGAGACGCTGCTGGCGGCGGCGCCGACGATCGCGACGACGCCATCCTCCTCGATGAGCCGGCGGGCGAGCGGCTCTCCGCGCCGCGCGTTGGTCTCGTCGTCGACCACCACGAGCTCGATCGGCCGGCCGGGCAGCGGGCCTCCGGCCGCGTTGATCTCGCGGGCCGCGAGGCGCGCCGCGTCACGCCACCCGGGCCCGTCGGTGCCGAGGTCACCGGTGAGCGGCGTGATGATGCCGATCTTCACCGAGTCGAAGGAGCCCGGCGGCAAGGTGGGCTGCGGCCCGCACCCGATCACGAGCACGGCGGACGGCACGATGAGGCGGGCGAAGGACGACACGTAGCGCAAGCGACCCCCGAACACGGCAGGGAGGATAACCGAAAAGGGCCGGTGTCAGCGGCTTTCTGTCGCACGGATCACTTCGCTCGGGGAACGCCGAGCGGAGCGGATCCCCTCGCTGGACACCGGGAGCGCCGATCGGTCACGAGGGCCGCGCAGCTCGGCCGCGCGAATGCGCGCGCAAGCAAGCTCAGCGCAGGCCGAGGCGCCGCGTCACGGTCTGACCCGACGTGATCGTCACGCGATAGGTGTCGGTGATGCCCTGCTCGGGGTTCTCGAGGTGCAGGGTGTGCGTGCCGGGCGGCAGCTCGAGCCGGATCAGCGGCGTGGTGCCCAGATCGCGCGAGCCGAGGCGGACCCGCGTCCACGGCGTGGTCACGAGCGTGAGGAAGCCGGGCGCGCCGCTCGGCGCCGCGGGCTCCGGCTCGACGACCCGCCCGAGCACGCCGGCGGTGTGGAACTTGATGAGCGAGATCGCGTCGCGCGCGCCGTGGCTGCCCTCGCGATCCATCGCCTCGGCGGCGTCGAGCACCAGCATGCGCGCGGAGTCGATCTCGGCGCGGCTCTCCGCGATCCAGCACTGCACGATCTGCTGGGTGCCGAGCGGCTTGCCCGGCGCGAGCTCGCGGCTCGCCGCCCGCTCGCACATCAGGTCGAACGCCCGCGCGCAGATGCCCATCCAGCGCATGCAGTGGTGGATGCGCCCGGGGCCGAGGCGCGCCTGCGCGATCAGGAAGCCCTCGCCCTCGTGCCCGAGCCGGTTCGTCTTCGGCACCCGGCAGCCCTCGAAGCGGACCTCGGCGTGGCTGGCCCAGCCGCCTCCGGCGTGGCCCATCACCGGCAGGTTGCGGACCAACGTGAACCCCGGCGTGTCGAGCGGGACGAGGAGCTGCGAGGCGCGCAGGTGCTTGTCGGCGTCGGGGTCGGTCACCGCCATCACCACCGCGAACGAGGCGCCCTCGGCCGCGGTCGTGAACCACTTGTGGCCGTCGATCACGTAGTCGTCGCCCTCGCTCACGGCGAGCGTGCTCATCCAGACCGGGTTGCTCCCCGCGTGCTCGGGCTCCGTCATCGCGAAGCAGCTGCGGATCTCGCCGCGCGCGAGCGGCCCGAGGAAGCGCTCCTGCTGCGCGGGCGTGCCGTGCGAGAGGAGGATCTCCATGTTGCCGACGTCGGGCGCCTGCATGTTCACCGCGTAGTGGCCGATCGGCGTGCGCCCGAGCACCTCGCTCGCGTAGGCCAGCTCGAGGATCGAGAGGCCCATCCCGCCGTGCTCCTTCGGGAGGTGCGGCGCCCAGATCCCGAGCGCCCTCGCCTCCTTGCGCTTCTCCTCGAGCGCGCCCTCGAGCGCCACGAAGCCCTCCGCGAAGAGGCGCGGCTCGAGCGGCACGAGCTCCTCGTCGACGAAGGCGCGCAGGCGGGTGAGGGTCTCGTTCAGCGCGGCGCTCGGTGCGAATCCCATGGAGAGCAGCGTACAGCAAGCTCGCGCCCGCAAAAGAGGTTGATATGATGCCCGAGCGAGTGGCTGACGACGATCCGACGACAGGCGAGCTGAGCCGTCACGAGCGCCTGCGCGGTGTGGTGGTGGCGCGCACGATCCTGAAGGACGCCTTCGGCCTCGAGCTGACGCTCGTCGACGCCAAGGGCCCGCTCGCGCACCAGCGCGGCGGCGTGATGACCGGCTCGAGCGAGGTGTGCCGCACGGCCCTCTTCTCGCGCGAGGGCTTCGACGCGTGCCACGCGTTCTATCGCGGCGTCGGCGAGAGCGGCGAGGAGCGCGTGCACCGCTGCCACCTCGGCCTGCTCGCGCAGGCGGTGCCGGTCGTCGTCGAGGGGCGACCGATCGGGCAGCTCGTCGCGTCGGGCTTCGTCGATCCGCGCTCGCCGGTCGGCCCGCCGCCCGAGCCCGCGGAGCTCGCCCGCGCGCTCGCGCGGCTCGATCCGCACCTCATCGATCCGGGCGAGCCCGTGAGGCGCCTGCCCGTCGTCGCCGGCGATCGGGTGAAGGTCGTGCGCGCGATCCTGCGGGTCGCGGCGCAGGAGATCGCCGGGCGTGAAGAGGAAGACCGCAAGCGGCTGACGAAGGGCGCTGGCGACTCCGCGCCCGGCCTCTGGGGCATCGTCGGCGCCTCGCCCGCCATGCGCGAGCTCTTCGCGCTCGTGCGCCGGGTCGTGCAGAGCGACGCCACGGTGCTCGTCGCAGGCGAGAGCGGCACCGGCAAGGAGC
>JAEZBP010000247.1 GCA_023427125.1 Pseudomonadota bacterium
CGCTGGAGCTGGGCCTGCGCCTCGCGATAGCGGCCGGCCTCGAGCATCGCGCGGCCGAGCGCGAGCTGCGCGTCGTAGTCGCGGGGGGCGGCGCGGGCGGCCGTCCGCAGCCCCTCGAGCGCCGACTCCTGGGCGGTCGCGGGGGCGTGCGCGAGGAGCAGCAGGCAAGCGGCAAAGGCGGAGAGAAGGCGGTGTTTCACGGGAGCCTCATGGACGGCGCGAGCCGCGCTCGATTCAGTTCCCTGACGGTAACAGAGCCTCGCGGAGGGCGCTCGAAACGGCGTTTGCGGGGCTATCCGGCGCAGAGTAGGGTGCGCCGCGTGCAAAGGCTGGTCTCGATCTTCTCGCTCCTCGCGCTCGCCGCGGCGCTGCTGCCCGGGTGCGGTGGCGCCAACCAGCAGCGGGCGCTGAGCTACGGCGAGAACGCCCGCCGCAGCTACGAGAACGCCTTCCAAGCCTTCGAGGATCGCGACTGCCTGACGGCCGATCCGCTCTTTCGCCGCATCCGCCGCGAGTACCCGTACAGCCGCTACGCCGCGCTCGCCGAGCTGCGCATCGCCGACTGCCACCTGATCCAGAACCAGTTCACCGAGGCGATCCGCGCGTACCGCTCGTTCGTCCGCGCCCGCCCCGCGCACGCGGACGTGCCCTACGCGCACTACAAGATCGCCGAGTCCTACTACCGGCAGATCCCGACCGACTTCTTCCTCTCGCCCCCGCCCTGGGAGCGCGACCAGGCGCCCACGCGCTCCGCGCTCCGCGAGCTGCGCCAGTTCATCCTCGACTACCCCGAGAGCGAGCACGTCGACGAGGCGCGCGACATGGTGCGCCAGGCCCTCACGCAGCTGGCGCGCCACGAACTCTACGCCGCCGAGTTCTACCTCGGCAACGATCATCCGCGGGCCGCGATCGGCCGCCTCCGGCACCTCCTGAGCGTCTACGAGGGCTCGGGCATCGAGCCGCAGGCCCTGCTCCTGCTGGGCCGCGTGTACCTCCACATGCGCGAGGTCTCGGATGCCCGCCGCGCGTTCGAGGAGCTGGTCGAGCGCTTCCCGGAGAGCGGCTACGCCGAGCAGGCCCGCTCGTTCCTGCGCCAATTCGAAGGTTAGGCCACGACCCAGCAATCTTGCGGTCGGGCCAGAACGACCGATACCATGGGCACCGCATGGACGAGCGCACCAAGCAGCTGTTGTCGCTGGGCCGCGAGCACTACGACAAGCGCGAGTTCGAGAGGGCCGAGCACTACCTGCGTCAGGTGCTCGAGCGCGACGACGCGCGCTTCGCCGACGTCTACAACATGCTTGGCGTGATCCACCACGACCGCGGGCGCTTCGAGGAGGCGCAGGGCTGCTTCGAGGAGTCGCTCTCGATCAACCCGAACTACACGGAGGCCGCGCTCAACCTCGCGGTCACCTACAACGACCTGGGTCGCTACGACGAGGCGAAGAAGATCTACAAGGCCGCGCTCTCCCGCGGTGAGGACGCGCCGGGCCAGCTCGATCCCTTCATCAAGGGCAAGATCGCCAACCTCCACGCCGAGGTCGCGCAGGCCTACGTCGACGCCGGCATGCTGCCCGACGCGATGCACGAGCTGCGCAAGGCCATCCTGCTCTGCCCGACCTTCTCGGATCTGCGGCTGCGGCTGGCCAACCTGTACCGCCAGCAGGGCGATCTCGACGCGGCGCGCTTCGAGCTCGAGGAGGCGGTGGACGCGCGTCCGGCGTTCGTCCCCGCGCACATCGCCCTCGGCGTCGTGCTGCTCGCGCTCGGCGACAAGGACAAGGCGCTCGTGCGCTGGCGCCGCGCGCTCGAGATCGACCCGGAGAACAAGGCCGCGGCGATGTACGTGCGGATGACCGAGGGCATGCAGGACGGCAGCGTCGAGTAGCCTCGTCGGACGATCTCCTGCTCGTCTCTCGGATGCCGGGCTGGATCGGGTTTTCCCCCGATGCAACGCGGTCGGGCCTCTGTCATCGTCAGTGACCTGGAGGCGTGCATGCGACGAAGCTTGGTGTGGGCGTGCGTGGGGATCGCCGGGGCGCTCGCGTCGGGGTGTGACTGCAGCGGGAACCTCCACGCCGAGGAGGGGCCGTGCGACGTCGCGCCCGAGGTGCGACCGGAGGCCTGCGGTCAGCCGTGCTCGTCGCTCGAGCCCTGCCCGGGCGGCTTCTACTGCCACGCGACCGGGGTGTGCACGGCCGACTGCGAGCCGGAGAGCGGAGCCGGCTGCCCGGCCCCGGCGACCTGCACCGCGTCGGGCATGTGCCTCTCCCCCGACGGCGGCGTCGCGATGGACGCCCGCCCCCGCGCCGACGTGCCGGGCTGCGCGAACGTCAGCGTCGCCACCCGCCGCGTCACCCCGACCGTGGTCCTCGTCGTCGATCAGTCGAGCAGCATGACCGCGGGCTTCGGCGACAGTGACCGCTGGAATTCGCTGCGGGACTCGCTGATGGACGAGCCGGACGGGCTCGTCTCGTCCCTGCAGTCGCTCGTCCGCTTCGGCCTCGCGCTCTACAGCGCCGAGCAGCCCGACGACGACGAGCCGGTGCCGGGGATGTGCCCGCTCATCACGTGGGTCGAGCCCGCGATCGACAACCACTCGGCCATCGACGACGAGTACCGCGGCGCGCGGGTGATCGACGAGACGCCGACCGGCGAGAGCCTCGATGCGGTCATCGATCTCGTCACCAACATCCCGGACCCGACCGACGACCCGATCATCTTCATCCTCGCGACGGACGGCGAGCCCGACACCTGCGCGCAGCCGAACCCGCAGGAGGGCCAGCCCGAGTCGCTCGCGGCGGCCGCCCGCGCCTTCGGGCTCGGCATCCGCACGTACGTCATCAGCGTCGGCCGGGGCACCGTCTCCGCCGAGCACCTGCAGGACATGGCCAACGCGGGCCTCGGCCGCGGCGCCGGCGATCCGGACGCGGAGTACTGGGTGGCTGGCGACGACGCGGGCCTTCGCGACGCGCTCCTCTCGATCATCGGCGGCGAGCTCTCGTGCGTGGTCGAGCTGAACGGCCGCATTCAGGATCTCGACGAGGCCTGCGGCCCCGAGTCGAGCGTCGTGCTCGACGGCACCCCGCTCACCTGCGGTGACGAGAACGGCTGGCGCATCATCGACGAGGACCACATCGAGCTCCTCGGCGACGCGTGCGAGCAGTTCCAGAGCGGCCCCGGCGTCCGCCTCGAGGCGACCTTCGCCTGCGGCGTGATCCTGATCTGATCCTTCAGAGATCGATCGTGACCCGGCCGTGATCGGTGCGCGACACGGTGGCCGGCGTGTCGCGCCTCGAGGAAGCTCTGCGCCGCGCGAGCGTAGAAGGGGGCTCTGGAGGTGTCTGGATGAGGAGAATCGAGCTCGCGCTGCTCCTGGCAGCGCTCGCGATCGGCTGTGACGGCCCGAGGACCGGCGATGACGCGGGCCAGCCGTCCGCCGACTCGGGGCCGGCGGCGGACGGAGGTCCGATCGTCGCGCAGGACGGCGGGCGCGACGGAGGGGAGATCGTCGATCCGGACGGGGGGCCGACGTGCACGGACGCCGACGAGGACGGCTACGGCGAGGGCTGCGCGCTCGGGCCGGACTGCGACGACTCGAGCGCGGCGATCAGCCCGGCCGCCGCCGAGACGTGCAACGGGGTGGACGACAACTGCGACGGCGCGACCGACGAGGACCTCACCGCGCCCAGCTGCGAGCACACCGAGGGCGTCTGCTCCGGCGCGACGGCGCGGTGCGGCGGCGCGGGCGGCTTCCTCGCGTGCGACGCGACCGACTACGGCGCGGACTACGAGGAGGTCGAGGTCGCCTGCGACGGGCTCGACAACGACTGCGACGGCACGACGGACGAAGGCTGCACCTGCACCGATGGCGACACGCAGGTGTGCGGCTCCGACGTCGGCGCGTGCATGGAGGGCACCCAGACCTGCGCGGATGGCGCATGGGGCGCGTGCACCGGCGCCATCAGCGCGATGGGCGAGGTGTGCGACGGGCTCGACAACGACTGCGATGGCCCGGTCGATGAGCCGGGCGATCTGACGCCGCCCCTGTGCCCGCTCCAGCTCGGTGTCTGCGCAGGCAGCGTGCGCACCTGCGGAGGCGTCGCGGGCTGGGTCGCGTGCGCCGGCATCGCGAGCTACGGCGGCGACTACCAGGCCACCGAGTCGCTCTGCGACGGGCTCGACAACGACTGCGATGGCGTGACCGACGAGGGCTGCACCTGCGTCGATGGAGCCACGCAGCCCTGCGGCAGCGACGTGGGCGCGTGCATGGCCGGCACTCAGACCTGCACCGCCGGCTCGTGGGGCTCGTGCGCCGGCGAGATCGCGCCCGCCGCCGAGACCTGCGACGGCATCGACCAGAACTGCGACGGCATGACCGACGAGGGCATGGTCGGCCCGGCGTGCGCGCTCACCTTGGGCGTCTGCGCGGGCTCGCGGCAGCCCTGCAACGGCGCGAGCGGCTTCGGCGCGTGCGGCGCGGCGCAGTACGGCGCGCGCTACCAAGCCGTCGAGAGCAGCTGCGACGGCTTCGACAACGACTGCGACGGGACGGCCGACGAGGGCTGCACCTGCGTGGACGGCACCACGCAGGCGTGCGGCGAGAGCGCCGGCGTGTGCGAGCGCGGCACCCAGACCTGCGTCGCGGGCGAGTGGGGCGCGTGCACGGGCGGCGTGGAGCCGGCGGCCGAGCTCTGCAACGGCCTCGACGACGACTGCAACGGCGCGTCGGACGATGCGCTCGAGGCGCCGGCGTGCGCGCTCACCCTCGGGGTGTGCGCCGGGACCACCCAGACCTGCGGTGGCGCGAGCGGTTGGGCGGCGTGCGACGCGAGCGCCTACGGACCGCGCTACCTCGTCAGCGAGGACGGCGCGACCAACGAGGCGGCCTGTGACGGGCTCGACAACGACTGCAACGGGACGGTCGACGACGGCTGCCTCTCGGTGCCGGTCGTCAACACTGCCGCCGACGAGGTCTATCCGGACCTCTACCATCGGCACCTCGTCTACCTGCAGAACTTCGACGGCAACTGGGACGTCGTCTTCGCCAACCTGGAGACCGGCGAGACCCGTCGCCTGACCACCACGGCGGTCAACGAGTCGCAGCCGCGGATCTACGGCAACCACGTCGCGTTCATCCGCGAGGACGTGGTCACCGGGGGGGCGATCGTGCCGCACGCGATCCTCCACGACCTCACGGACTCGTCGGAGACCGAGCTGCTGCCGGGCCAGCAGGCCAACAGCGTCGACATCGCGGGCGGCCTCGTCGTCTTCGATGCGTGGAACGGGACCTCGTGGGAGCTCTACTTCCACGACATCGCGATGGCCTCGACCGACACCGTGTTCACGGAGCCGACCGCCGCGAACGAGGTGCTGCCCTCGCTGCGCGGCCACCGCCTCGCGTACCTGAGCGACCAGACCGGCCGAGCTCTCACGCAGGTGCTGGACCTCACGACCCGGACTGTCACGACGCAGACCCCCACCTCGAGCAGCATGCGCGGCCAGGGCGCGCCGATCGTCGACTACCTCGTCCTGGGCTGGACCGACAATCGCTACGTCACATCGACCACGCCGCTCACCCCCATGGACGATCTGGACATCTTCGCCGCGGTCTTCTCGGCGTCAGGTACGCTCCCCGTGTACCCCGGCGAGACCTCGATCACCGGCGCGGCCAACGCGCAGGTCCTGCGCGACGTCGACGGCGCGACCTTCGTGTGGGGCGACTACCGCAACGGGAACTGGGACCCGGCGTTCGGGGGCTTCGGCGCGGAGACCCTGATCTCCACGCATCCGGCGACCCAGGCCGATCCGACCATCAGCGGCAACGTCATCCTGTGGGAGGACAACCGCTCCGGCAACTACGACATCTACGGATCGGCGCTCACCGCGGCGACGCCCGTCGAAGACGATCTTCGGATCACCGAGATCCTCGCCGATCCGGCCGCGGACGTGAACGGCGACGGCACGGCGAACACCACCCAAGACGAGTTCGTCGAGGTGCAGAACGCGACGGGGATCGCGCTCGACATCTCCGGGGTGACCCTGAGCGACGCGACCGGCGTGCGACACACCTTCTCGGAAGGGACGGTGCTGCCGGCGCTCGGCGTGGTCGTCGTCTTCGGTGGAGGCTCGGCCGGCGAGACCACGCTCTTCGGTGGCGCGCGCGTGCAGATCGCCTCGAGCGGTACGCTCGGTCTGAACAACACGGGCGACACCATCACGCTGCGGGCAGGCGGGACACCCATCACGCAGGCGACGTACAGCGGCTCGATCGCCGATGGTGACCAGTCGATCGTGCCGGACGCAGCGGGCACCGGCTGGGTCCGTCACTCGACGATCCCGGGCAGCATCGGCGCGCAGTCGCCGGGCACGAGCGAGCGCGGCTTCGGCTATTGAGCGGGCTCCAGATCTTCGCCCTCTCCGGCATCGCCGGAGGGGGCGCTGGGGATCGCGGGGGCCTCACGTAGATCGGAGACCGGCACGGTCCCGCGGACGGTCACGGTCTCGTCGACCGCGGCGAGCACCTCGGCGCGATCGCCCGTGCGCTCGAGCTCCACCGCGAAGCCGGGCTCGCGGAAGATGGCCATCGTCACGCCCTCGACCTGAACACGCGCTCCGGCGCGCACCTGCCAGACGGGGCGCACGACCGCCTGCTGGAGGCGCGGCGGCAGGGGGCTGTCCGCGCTCTCGGGCTCCGGCTCCGGCTCGTCGTCACGCCAGGGATCGCGGGTGGCCGATCTCGCCGTCGACCTCGGATCGGGGCGCCACGGGTCGATCACCTCGTCTTGCTTGCGAGCCCCTGCGTCCTCGAGCGCGCTCGCCGGCACGTAGCCGACGAGGTAGGGCCCCATGCCGATCCGCACGCCGAGCATCGCGCCACGCTCGCGCAGCACCACCGCGGGCAGCGGAGGATCGAACGCCGGCATCGACCACTGCACCTCGCCGTCGGGGCTGGCGTAGAGCTCGGTGGCGCGACGGATCATCACCGCGCGGCCCGAGGAGCCGCCCGCGCCGCCGCCGGAGAGCGCGGCGCCGAGGCGCGCGAGCGGGAAGCTGCCGCGGAAGGTCGGTGAGCGCGAGAGCTGCGGGTGAGCGAGCAGCGCGTGCGCCTCCACTTCGGCGCGCACGCCAAGGGCGCCGCGGAGCCGCACTCGATCGCCCGGCAAGAGGAAGAGGGGCGAGCCGGTGACGCGCCCGCGCTCGAGCACCACCGCCTCGAGCTGCCCGATCGGGATCCAGC
>JAEZBP010000249.1 GCA_023427125.1 Pseudomonadota bacterium
GGCTCGACCACGGGCGCCGTGGTCGGCGGCGGCTCCGGCGCGGGCGCGGTCTCCTCGATCGGCACGATCGGGTCAGGCTCCGGCAGGGGCGCCGGCTGGATGGCGGCCGGCAGGGCGGTGATCTCGATCGTGACCGGCTCGGGCTCGACCTCCGCGTACTCGAGCGGGATCACGCCGAGCATCACGGCCGCGAGGAGCGCGCCATGGGCGAGCGCAGAGGCGGCGACCCAGCCGGCCAGCTTCACCAATGCTCTCGGTCCTTCACGCTCTCGCCCTTCACCATCGCCGCCGACCTTCTGCTTCGACGCAGGGGGCGCCGCCTCGATCTCACCCCGGCCCAACCGCGCCGGGCCTCGGCCCCTTCCCGGGGAGGGTGGAGCGCGGGGGAGGGTAGCGCCCGAGGGTGGGCTCGTCGATCTCCCGGCCTCAGGGCCCTCCCGTTGCGTGCGGTCGCCTCCCATCCTACCTTCCGCGCCCGCTTGCGGCCCGCTCCATGTGACGAGCGCGCCCCAGCACCAGCCACCCGAAGCTGGCCACCCGAGAGCAAGGAGCACCGAGCGTGGGCATCAAGTTCCCTTCGGCCGAGTGGACGGCCGCGTTCAAGGACGCGATCAACGCCAACCCTGGCTATGCGAAGTCTGGCAAGGACTGGACCCACGGGAAGGTCGCCTACGTCGTGAAGGCGCGACCGGCGCTCGGGTTCGAGCGTGACATGGCGATGGTGCTCGATCTCCATCAAGGCGTCTGCCGCGAAGCCCAGATGGTGACGGGCGCGGACGCACAGAGCGCCGACTTCGTGATCGTGGCCGAGTACGAGCGCTGGAAAGAAGTGCTCAGCGGCCAGATCGATCCGACGAAGGCGATGATGCAGAACAAGCTCAAGCTCGAGCGGGGCCACCTGCCGACCATCGTGAAGTTCGTCGTCGCCTCGAAGGAGCTGGTCCGCTCGGCCCTCGCGATCGACACCGAGTACCCGGCCTAGACCCCGGAGATCCTGATGTCCGTCGAGCTGGCACCGGGCGCGAGCGAGAACGGCCTCGCCGTCATGATGGCGACGATGATGAGCCAGAACCTCATCGATCATCCGGAGCGGCGCGGCTCCTTCGATCGCCTCGTCGGTCGCGTCGCGATCGTCGCCGACGACGCCGACGTCGCGCTCACGATGGAGCTCGAGGGCGGCCGGGCGATCGTGCACGACGGCATCGTCGGCATCCCGGACCTGACCATCCGCGGGCCCGCGGAGATCATCGCGGACATGTCGCGCATGGAGACCGGCCGCTTCGGGCTGCCCGATCCGCGCGGCGAGGTGAACCGCGCGATGGTCGCGGCCCTGCGCGACAGGCGCCTGCGCATCTTCGGCCTGCCCGGCGCGCTCCCGCTCCTGGTCCGCTTCGGGAACGTGCTCGCAATCGCCTGAGGGCTCGGCCTATCCTCCTCCGCATGCCGGGGGAAGAGCTCCTCGGGAGCACGCTCGGAAGCTATCGAGTCACCGCCTGCATCGGCTCGGGCGCGACCGGTGTCGTCTATCGCGCGACCTCCGCCGATCCCTCACGCAGCGAGTCCTCGCGCGAGGTCGCGCTCAAGGTCCTGCACGACAACCTCGGCTCGATCAGCGGCCTCGAGCGGCGCTTCTCTCGCGAGGCGCGGGTGCTCGCCAAGCTCTCGCACCCGAACATCGTGGAGGTCCTCGACTTCGGCGTCGACGCGGGCCGCACCTTCATCGCGATGGAGCTGCGCGAGGGCGAGACCCTCGAGGAGGCGCTCGCCCGCGGCCCGATCGATCCGGAGCTCGCGCTCGCCTACTACGACCCGCTCCTCGCCGCGCTCGCGGAGGCGCACGAGCACGAGGTCGTCCATCGCGATCTGAAGCCGGCCAACGTCTTCCTCACCAAGGCCGGGCCGCACGGCGAGCGCGGCGTGAAGATCCTCGACTTCGGGCTCGCGAAGATGCTCTCGATCGACGAGCTCTCGCAGGAGGGCACGCTCACCCGCAAGGGCCGCATCGTCGGCACCCCCGCGTACATGGCGCCCGAGCAGATCACTGGCGTCTTCATCGACGTGCGCGCCGACGTCTACGCGCTCGGCGTCATGCTCTTCGAGCTCCTCGCCGACCGGCGCCCGTTCCTGTACGAGCGACGCAGCGAGCTCCTGCGCGCGCACCTGCTCGAGCCGGTGCCCGACATCACGAGCATGCGCGAGGGCCTCTGGGTGCACCCCGCGCTCGAGGCGCTCCTGATGAAGGCGCTCGCCAAGGACCCCGCCGTGCGCTTCCCGAGCGGGCGCGCGATGCGAGAGGCCCTGCTCGCGCTGCCGCCTCGCTGCGTGCGCGTCGAGCGCGAGGAGCGGAAGGAGGAGCGCACCCGCACCGGCCCGACGTCCGCGATCATCAGCGACAGCGAGCGGCGCGCGCTCACCGAGTCCTTGAGCACCTCGAGCGCGCCCCTGACCGAGGCCGGCTCGCCTCCGAGGGGCGGCGTCCCGACCGCGGCGCTCGTCACGCTGGCGGTCGCGATGCTCGGCGCCGCCGCCGGCCTGTGGGTGGGGCTGATGCTGTGACCCTTGCCGGAGCGCGGGCGCGCCTAGCGGGAGCCGGGTGCGCGCGGTGGTGCTGCTCTGTCTTCTCTTCGGCGGCTGCGAGGGCGGCCCGCCGCTCGTCGAGATCGGCACCGGCGCCTCTCGCTTCGAGCCGCTCGAGGACGGGCAGTCGATCCCGCTCGTCGCCGGGGCGC
This sequence comes from Pseudomonadota bacterium, assembly GCA_023427125.1. Taxonomy (GTDB): domain Bacteria; phylum Myxococcota_A; class Polyangia; order Polyangiales; family Sandaracinaceae; genus JAEZBP01. The sequence continues at coordinate 2,730 of JAEZBP010000249.1, forward strand.
AGGGCGGATTTCACCTCTGGATCAGCGCGCGAGCGCGGGGCATCGACCCGAGCGACGTGCACCTGACGGTCGTCAGCTACCCACGGGCGACCGAGCGCCCGAGGCAGACCGCCTTCCACGCGCTCGAGCTGGCCGCGCGCGAGGGATGGCTCGAGCGAGCGGGCCTCGTGCAGGTCCTGTCCACGCCCGAGTGCTTCCAGGATCGGGAGGTCGTCGTCGCCATCCACGTCAGCGATGGGGCGGGACGCGCTGCGCACGACGAGCGTGTCGTCATCCCTCGCGCCGAGGCGCCGATCGGCGCCTGCGCGCCTTGAGCCCGCGCCTACCTCTCGCTCGCACAGGAGGGGACATGCAGACGACGCTCGGCTCGATCGCGCTCGCCGCGCTCGTGCTCGCGATCGCCGGCTGTGATGGCGACGGCGACGGCGCCGTGGACGCAGGCCGCGACGCAGGCGAAGAGGTGGACGCCGGGACCGACGCCGGTGGTGAGAGCGCTCCGGCGATCACGCGCGTGAGCTGGGAGGCGGTGGCGGGCTGCGAGGCGCTCACGCTCTCCGACGTCGAGATCACCGTGACCGTGACGGACGCCGACACGCCGCCGGCGATGCTCACGTTCGCGGGGAGCGCCGTCGGCTGCACCGGCGCGATCGACGGCGCGACGTCCACCGTCGAGTGCCCGAACGCGGCGCCGTACCCGAGCTCCGTGACCGTCACCGATCCGCAAGGCAACTCCGACACCGTCTCGTTCACCTTCGGCGTCTGCGAGACCGGGATGGCCGACTTCTAAGTGACCGAGCACGATCCTGCGACACACCCGCCCCCAACCGTTCGTGCTGAGCGAGCCATCGCTGAAGGCGATGGCGTAGTCGAAGCACGCCGGCGGCCGGGTCGCCCTTCGACGACGATCGAGCCTTTCGGCTCGACCTCGCTCAGG
>JAEZBP010000281.1 GCA_023427125.1 Pseudomonadota bacterium
CTCTTCGTCGGCAACAGCTACGTCCACGTCAACGACGTGCCCGCGCGCTACGCGGCGATCACGCGCGCGCTCTTCGATCGGGTGCGCGTCGAGCAGGTCTCTCCCGGCGGCTATCGGCTCGAGCAGCACGCGGCGGACGCCGCGAGCGATGGAACGGAGCTGGCGCGCTGGCTGCGCACCGGGACGCCGGAGGAGACCGCGTTCGATGCGATCGTGCTGCAGGAGCAGAGCCAGCTCGGAGGCTTCCCGATGAGCAACGCGGATCGCCGGGCGTCGGTCGCGGGTGCGCGCGCGCTGGCCGCGCTCGCCACCGCGCGCGGCGCGCGCGTGATCCTCTACATGACCTGGGGCCGCGAGCACGGCGATCCGTCGCTCTCGCTCCTCGGCTACGGGACCTACGAGGGGATGCAGGACCGGCTCGACGAGGGCTACGTGGGCCTCGGCGCGCTGCTGCGCGAGGCGGGCGCGGACGTGGACGTGGCGCCGGTCGGAGGCGGCTTTCGCCTGGTGTACGAGGATCTGATCGCCGCCGGAGAGGATCCGGCCGCCGAGGGCAGCGACTTCGACGCGCTCTTCGAGAGCGATGGCTCGCATCCGTCGGCGCGCGGGGCGTACCTCGCGTCGTGCATCATCGCGGGGAGGATCACCGGCGCGGACGTGCTCGGCTTCGGCGATGAGCCTGCCCTCGGGGCCGAGGTGTCGGGCCGGCTGCGCGAGGTCTGCGCGCGCGCGCTCGTCGATGCGCGATGGAGCGTGCCGACCCTCCAGCGCTCGGAGGGGGTGCTCGAGGGCGACGGCGCGATGGGCAGCTACTTCGGCGCGTCCGTGGCCATCGGCGCGGCCGGGCAGCGCGTGCTCGGCGGCTGGCCCATGCGCTTCGGCGACTCCGGCTCCGCGCTCGCGCGGGTGTTCGTCGAGAGCGGCGACGGCTGGGCCGAGGAGGCGGAGTGGCTCGGAGGGCTGCGGTTCGCGAGCTCCGTCGCGATGAGCGGCGACGGTGCGCGCGCGCTCGTCGGTCCTCCCAGCGCGATCTGGTCGCGGAGCGGCGCGACGTGGACCGAGGAGGCGGCCCTGCCGATCGATCCGAGCGGGGCGCCCGAGGCGCCGACCGAGCTCGCGCTGAGCGGGGACGGTCTGCGCGCCATCGTGAGCGCGTACACGGCCGACACGGTGCTCGCGCGGGTGTTCGTGCGCGTGGGCGGCGCGTGGGTGGAGGAAGCCGCGCTCGAGGCGCCGCTCGTCGGTGTGCCCGCCTGGGTGGGGCTCGACGCCGAGGGGCGGCGAGCGATCGGCGGCGCCGCGGGCGAGAACGCGGCGCGCGTGTTCGTGCGGACCGACGCGGGGTGGGTGGAGGAGGCCGCGCTCCCGGCGCCCGGAGGCACGCAGGTCGCGCTCGCGCCGGACGGGTCGCGCGCGATCGTGGGCGCGCCGGGAGAGGGCCGCGCGTTCGTGTTCGCGCGCAGCGGCGAGAGCTGGAGCGAGGTGGCGATGCTGCGGGGCCCTCGGCACAGCTCCTTCGGCGCCGCGGTGGCGCTGAGCGCCGAGAGAGCGCTGGTGGGCGCGCCTTACGACGGCATCGTGGAGACGGGGCCGGCGCTGGGGAGCGTCCGGGTCTACGCGCTCAGCGAGGACGGACCGCGACACGAGCTCTTGCTCGTGCCTAGCGTGCCCTTCGGCGGCATCGCGCCGTCGCAATTCGGCGCGTCCTTGGCGGTGAGCACGGAGGGGACGCGCGTCGTCGTGGGCGCGCCGCACACCGACCGGAGCGACGGCGCGCTCTACGTGGGCGCGGCCCACGTGTTTGCACTGCCGTAGGTGCGACAGCGATCGCTCGACGATCCGACGCGGCGATTGCGCGCGATCAACCCGGTGCGCCCGGCGCGGTCGATGCGGAGGCCGAGCGATGCCACATGCTACGGCGATGAACGCTCCCTCGTCGCCGATCGCCGTGGGCGCGAGCCTCGATCGCGCGAGCGCCGATGAGCATCGCGCACTGCGGTGGTGGCTCTGGATCGTGCTCGCGATGATCTTCGCGATGGTGATCATCGGAGGCACCACCCGGCTCACCGGATCCGGCCTCTCGATGGTCGAGTGGCAGCCGCTGATCGGCGCCGTGCCGCCGCTCTCCGACGCCGACTGGGAGCGGGTCTTCGCGCAGTACCGCGAGAGCCCGCAGTTTCGTCAGGTGAACCACTGGATGGGGATCGAGGAGTTCAAGAAGATCTTCTTCTGGGAGTACCTGCACCGGCTGGTCGGCCGCCTCATCGGCGTCGTGTTCGCGATCCCCTTCGCCTACTTCCTCGTGCGGCGCCGGATGACCAAGCGCTTGGCCCTGCTCCCGTCCGTCGCGTTCGTGCTCGGCGGCGCGCAGGGGGCGCTCGGCTGGTACATGGTCGCGAGCGGCCTCGTCGACGTCCCGGCCGTCAGCCACTATCGGCTCGCCGCGCATCTGCTGCTCGCGTTCGCGACGGGGACCTACGTGCTCTGGCTCGGCCTCTCGCTCCGGCCGCGCGCGGTCGAGGCGCCGGCGGCGCGCTCGCTCCGCGCCGCGATCGCGATCGCGATGGCGCTCCTGGTCGTTCAGATCGTGTACGGCGCGTTCATGGCGGGCACGCACGCCGGCCTCCTCTCGAGCACGTTCCCCGACATGAACGGGCGCTACTCGCCGGCGCACTTCTTCACGAGCGTGCACGATCTGCTCGACGGACCCGCGGCCATCCACTGGACGCATCGCACGCTCGCGTGGGCGCTCGTCCTCGCGATGACCGTGCTCTCTCTTCTCGCGCGTCGCGAGCGCGCGCGCGCGGTGCGGATCGCGGCGCTCGGTGTGCTCGTGATGGCGCTGATCCAGCTCACGCTCGGCGCGATCACGGTGATCCTGCACGTGCCGATCGTCTGGGCGGTCACGCATCAGGCGGGCGCATTCGTGCTGCTGCTCGCGCTCGCGTGGCTGGCGCACGAGGCCGGCCTCTTCCCGCGGCCGCGCCTCTGAGTTGTTTGGCGCGCGCTTCGCGAGCGCGCGGGAGTTGTTTGGCGCGCGCTTCGCGAGCGCGCGGGCCGAGCTGCGCGCGCTTCCGTCCCGTCGGCGCTACCCGTCCCCGGTGTCCAGCCGAGGGTGAACGCTACGCTCGGCCTCCCGAGCGGCGATCTTGCGACAGTCCTTGCGTTGGCTGGCGGGGCTCAGGCCACCTCGCGCACGAGGCGCACGCGGCGGTAGCGGTCGGGGGAGAGGCCGGTCCAGCGGGCGAAGGCGCGGCGGAAGGCGCGCGGATCCGAGAAGCCGAGGTGCTCGCTGATGGCCGCGACCGGCAGGCCGGGCTCGAGGAGCAGCTCGAGCGCGCGGTGGTGGCGCACCGTGTCGACGACGTCCTGATAGCAGACCGCCTCCTCGCGGAGGCGGCGCTGCAGCGTGCGGACGCCGAGGCCGAGCTCGCGGGCGATGGTCTCGATCGACGAGTCGCCGCGGGCGAGGGAGGCGGAGAGCGCGCGGTAGACGAGGTCGGCGAGGTCGCCGCGACGCAGCCGCGCGAGCGCGTCGTCGGCCGAGGCGTCGAGGAACTCGCAGAGGTCGCGCTCCGCGCGCAGCAGCGGGAGCTCGAGCACCTCGCGCGCGAAGCGGATCGAGCTCGCGGACTGACCGAAGCGGATCGGGCAGCGGAACATCGCCTCGTAGCGCGCGGGGTCGTCCGGCGCGGCGTGCTCGAAGCAGACCTCCTCGGGCGAGACCTCGTGCCCCGTCCAGGCGCGCAGGTGAATGACGTAGGGCGCGAGCGCGGCCTCGGCCATCGAGGGCGAGCACGCGAGGCGGCCGCCCTGCTTCGAGAGGAAGACCGTGGCGCCGTCCTGGGCCTCGAGGAGGCGCGCGCTGACGTCGTCTTTGATGAGGCGGTGGTGCCGGCAGTGACGGCGCAGCGCCTCGCCGAAGGTGTCGGCGGTCATGTCGCGGAGGGCGACGACGCCGTAGGCGCGCGGACCTGGGTGCGTGTCGGCGAAGTCGAGGCCGACGTGGTGCGCGCCGAGCGAGGCAGAGAGCTGCTCCCACACCGCCGTGTCGGCGCGGCGCGGGACGCGCGCGTCCTTGCGCTCGAGCTCGGCGGCGTCGACGCCCGCCGCGCGAATCAGGCGGGCCCGATCGAGGCCGCGGCTCGCGCCGAAGTCGATCAGCGTGCGGGTCAAGCTCGCGAGCACCGTCGCTCCGTCCATCCTCATCGGGTCACTCCGCTGCGCGACGGCACGCCTCGGCCCTCCGGCGCTCCGCGCCTGCGCGCTGTCGGCATGCCGTCGCTCCGCTCCATGCAGGACCTATGCGGAGGCGGATCGGTTAACGCCCGTTAAGTCTGGGGCCGCTGTCGCCGCCGGTCCGCCGATTGTCGCCCGCGGTCCTCACCGCCTCGGAAGCCCGCTCGTATCGTTCCAGACGCTGCCGCTCTGGGGCACGAAGGAGGCTTGGAATTATGACGAGACGGTGGAGAGCGATTGTGGCGGCCGCGGCCGCGCTGGCGCTGGCCGGCTGCGAGTGCGAGCCGGCGCCCGGAGCGGACGGAGGGCAAGAGCCCATGGAGGACGCGTTCATCCCCATGGCGTCGTGCGACGGCTCGACGCTGCCGGAGTGCCAGCCCGATCCGTGCGAGGTGGATCCGAGCCTGCCCGAGTGCCAGCCGGTGCCGACGAGCGTCCTGCCGCGCCCCTCGCGCTCGACGACGATCGACATCGATCGCGACAACACGATCGTCGCGATGGTCGATCCGGGCGACGGATCGCTCAGCGTCTTCTCGACGAGCGACAACGAGCGCCTCTCGAACATCGACACCGGGGCGGAGCCCTCGTCGGTCGTCATCCACCCCGACGGCACCACGGCGTTCGTCGCGAACCAGGCCGACGCGACGGTGGTCCGCATCCGCGACATCGACACCGGCTCGCCGACTCGCGACGGCACCGTCGACGTCGGCTCGGAGCCGACCGGCCTCGCGCTCTCGCCGACCGGCGCGCTCCTCTTCGTCGCCGAGTGGGCCGAGAGCCGCGTCTCGGTGATCGACACGAGCACGATGAGCGTGACGACCACGTTCCCGGTTCGCTCACCCTACGCCATCGCGGTCACGAACGACCTCGACGACGACGACAGCGACGAGAGCGTCGTGGTCCCCGAGTTCTTCGGGCGGCCCAACGCCGAGGGGGAGGTCAGCAACGAGGGCCGGACCGGCTTCGTCCAGATCCGCCCGCTCTCGAGCCTCTCGACCGAGGGCGGCGTCTCCCTCGCGCCGATCCGGACCGGCTTCCCCGACGCGGCCTCGAGCGACGCCGCGTTTGCGAACCAGCTCTTCGGCGTGACGATCAACGGGACACGCGCGTTCGTGACGAGCCTCAGCGCGGCGCCCGAGCGGCCGAACGGCTTCGGCCGCACGGTGCACTCGGTCGTCTACGTGATCGACCTCGCGACCAACACGGTCCTGACCGACGAGACCCACAACCTCGCGCGGCTCGTCGAGGACAACGTCCCGGAGGGCCCCGCGCGCAATCATCTGGCGGACATCGTCGGCCTCGACTTCATCGCCAACGTCGCCTACGTGGTCTCGCGCGGCGGCGACGGGGTGCAGCGCCTCGACTACGGCGCCGACCCGATCGGCTTCGGCTTCCCCGGCGTGCCGCAGATCGATCTCAACGTGCAGCCGGCCGGCGAGACCCAGCGCTGCCAGATGCCGACCGGCATCGTGACCACCATCGGCGCGGGCGTCGGCGGGACCACGCGGCGCGCGTTCGTGAGCTGCCAGATCACGCGACAGCTCGGGGTCATCGCGCTCTCGACGCAGAGCCTCGTCGCGCTGACCGAGAGCTCGCAGATCCCGCCGGGCGAGGCCGCGGTGAACCGAGGCCGCCGCTTCTTCTTCACGGGCCGCGGCCGGTGGGCCAACGAGTCGTGGTCGAGCTGCGCGTCGTGCCACCCCGGCGGCCTGACCGACGGCGTCACCTGGCGCTTCGGCTTCGGCCCGCGGCAGAGCACGAGCCTCGACGGATCGTTCTCGCACCCGACCGACGGGGCGCCGGTCGAGCACCGCGTGCTCAACTGGACGGCGAACTTCGACGAGGTCCACGACTTCGAGCGCAACACGCGCGGCACCTCCGGCGGCAAGGGCGCGATCACGAGCGGCGACTGCAGCTCGCTCGCGGCCGAGACGCGCACCGACATCTCGACGACCGCGCCGGCCGGCGCCCCGATGCGGGAGCTCGCGCGGCAGGCGGGCTCGTGCGTGCCGGACGACTGGGACGAGGTCGAGGCCTACATGCGGACCATCCGGCCGCCGCGCGCCCGCCGCGGGCTCGACAGCGGCGCGATCGCCCGCGGCCGCACGCTCTTCGAGCAGGGCTGCGCGAGCTGCCACGGCGGAGGAGGCTGGACGGTCTCCGAGCGCTTCTGGACGCCGAGCGCGGCCGAGAACACGCGCCTGACGACGGCGAGCCTCAGCGCGCTCCCGGCGTTCGACTCCGTGCTCCGGCACTACACGACTCACATCGGCGTGCAGCCGGCGGGCTTCGACGCGGTCGCCGACGGCATCGACGATCCGGCGACC
>JAEZBP010000289.1 GCA_023427125.1 Pseudomonadota bacterium
CCCCCCCCCCGGCCCCCCCCCCCCCCTTCGTGCTTCGCGCGAGCCCATCAGGCCAACTGAACGCGCGCGGGCACCGGGGTCGCCGCCTCGCTCGGCGTGGCCGCGATGCGGCGGCGCGCGTCGCGCAAGAGGCGTGTGAGCGGCCAGGCGTTCTTCACCGGATCGGCGGACAGCCTCTCGGCCTCATCGCGCAGATCGCCGAGCACGAGAGAGAGCTCGGCAGCGCGCAGGGTGCGCGCGCGCTCGCGCGGTGGAGCGGCGCGCCGCGGATCGAGCCAGGCCGGATCGCCGAGCGAGCGCCTCGCCTCCTCGCGCCGGGTGAGCAGCTCCGCCGAGTGGACCTCGCGAAGCGGCGAGCGCATGCCCACGAGCGGCGAGAACGGGGCGTCGCTGTTGGCGTCGACCACCCGGGTGAAGTGCTCGGCCCAGCAGTGATCCTCGCCATAGCCGGTGTCCGTGATGCCGACCGTCTCGCTCCGAGGATCGAGCACCTCGGGCAGCCGCTCGCGCAGGCGCGCGATCTTCGCCGGTCCGGAGTTGATGCGGCCGTGCTCCGAGTGCTCGGCGAAGTCCGCGCCGAGCCGATCGCGCGCGACCTCGACCACCGCGCGCGGAGAGGCGCTCGTGATCGCGATCCGGAGGCGCGGGTAGCGCGCGCGCAGCCGATCGAGGTGCTCGCGCGTGATGACCTGATCGTCCGCGTGCCGGTCCCAGATGCGCTCGGCCAGCTCGCGTAGCTGCGCCTCGGGGACGCCTGCGATGATCCGCATCAGCGTCTCCTGCGGCACGCGCTGGACCGTGCGCACCGGCTCGGGGCCGAAGCGCCGGAACGTCCACGCGCGCAGCAGGTCGCTCCGCGCGGGGAGCTTGCCGAGGAAGAGGTAGTAGAGCCCGGGGGCCGCCCACGTCCGCGCGCCGGCGAGGATGTAGCGCGTCGAGCCGAGCGGCCGCGCGACGTCGAAGAGCAGGCGCCCGGCGCTGCGGGTAGGCTCCATGCGCGCGAGCTCGTCGGCGCCATAGGCGCGGAGCGCGGCGACCTCCCAGCCGAGCAGCTCGCCCATGTTGCGCCCGAGGTGGATCGTGCGATCGAGATCGAGCACGAGGAAGCGGGTCCGCTCCGTGATGACGCGCTCCGCCAGCTCGGGGAAGCGGAGAGGCCCCTCGTGGAGGGTCACGGTGTCGACGATCCGCACGCCGGCTTCCATGGCCGAAGCATGCATGCGAGCGCGCGTGTCGACCGTCAGCGTTCGGTCACGATTCGGTCACTGCGGTGCATCAGCGCAACTCTCTCCCGAGGCGCGCGCGGGGTCGTCAGGCGTTTCCGAGATATGATCGCGCCGGTGATGACCGAGCTCTTCGGCGGCGCGATCTGCGGGGGGCTCGTCGGGGTCGCGGGCGCGCTCGGGTCCGCGTGGGTTCAGCGCCGCGCGAGGATGCACCGCAACGAGGTCGTCACGCGGCGGGGCGAGCCTGCGGTCAAAGACGTGGTCTGGGTGCCTCCGTGGCGGGGCTTCGGGATCGTCGGGGCGCTGCTCGGCGCGGTGGTCGCTCCCTTGAGCCACTCCGTGTGGGCTGCCGCGGCGGCGGGCCTTGTCTTGCCTGGATTGCTCGTCGGGGCGAGCGGCTGGATCGCGCTCGGGTGTCACTGGCCGCGCAGGTAGCTCCCGCAGCTCGGGCGACTGATACGTTTGCGCGCACGCAGCGAAGAGAAGCGTGCCGAAGGGAGAGGCGAATGACGACCAAGGTGACGGGGCGTTGCTTGTGCGGCGCCGTGGTGTTCGAGGCGACCCGCCAGAGCGGCGAGATCGACGCGTGCCACTGCGCGCAGTGCCGTCGCTGGAGCGGTCACTACTGGGCCTCGGTGAACGTGCCCGTCGACTCGCTGAGGTTCGCGAGCGGTGAGGAGAACGTCGGCTGGTACGAGTCCTCTGCGCTCGTGCGCCGCGGCTTCTGCAAGGGCTGCGGCTCGGCCCTGTTCTGACATCCGGACCGGCACGAGCGCTACTCGCACATCATGGCGGTCAGCGCCGGCTCACTCGACGCGCCGACCGGCGTGACGCTGGCCAAGCACATCTTCGTCGCCGAGAAGGGCGACTACTACCCGCTCGGCGACGGCCTCCCGCAGAAGCCGGGGCATTGACCTGCGAGCGCGCCTACTGGTCCACGTCCGGCGGGCTCCCGGCTCGCCACAGGTACGGGCCTAGATCGCGCGTGGCCTCCTCGGCGAGGATGCCCTCGTACACCGCGATGCCGGCGTCCCTGAGGATCGCGAGGCCGGCGCCGCGGTTGCGCGGATGGGGATCGAGGATCGCGACGTAGACGGCGCCGACTCGGCGCGCGACGAGCTCGCGCGCGCATGACGGCGTGCGCTGGTGGAACGAGCAAGGCTCGAGGGTGACGAAGGCGGCGACATCGGGGAGATCGCCCTCCACCTCGCGCAGCGCCGCGGGCTCGGCGTGAGGCAGCCCCGGCGGGCTCGTGAAGCCGGTCGCGATCACCCTCCCCGCGCG
>JAEZBP010000337.1 GCA_023427125.1 Pseudomonadota bacterium
CGTCTCCCCGCCGATCGGCTCGGGCGGAGCCGGCTCCTCGACCGGGGCATCCCCCAACACCTGCGGATCGCCGGAGTCGGACGCCGTCTCCGCGGGGGGTTCGGCGCGGCGGCGCTTCGCGCTCACGGGCCGCGGGAACGCCACGACCTGTCCGCCCTCGTCTCTTCGGCCCTCGTCTTTTCGACGGCGTAGCGGCAGGGGACGCTCCGAGCTGGTCGACGCCTCCGCGTCAGCCTGCCCCGATGCGATGATGCTGCCGGGCGGATCGCTCTGCGGCCGCGACTCGATGCGCCGTATCGGGGGGCGGGGGAACCCGCTGTCGCTGCTCATGCGACTGCTCCGGGAAGAACGGCGGCCAGCATACTGCACACCTGAGCAAGGCGCTCGTTTCCAGCACCTACATGTGTGCCGTCGTGTGCGTGCATGATGAATCCTCCACTGGCCGAACGCCGACTTGCCTGGATACCATCGCGGGGGACCGAGATGAAGACCTTCTCCGACCTCCGCGCCCACGCCGACAGCTGCCTCTTCGAGGGCCGCTACGTCGAAGCCCTGCACGCCTACACCGCGCTGCTCGCGCTCGAGCCGGTGAACCTCGACGCGCGGCTGCGGGTCGCGGACTCGCTCCTCGCGCTCGGCGAGGTGCAGCGCGCCGCCGTCGTCTACACCGCGCTGGCTCGCCACGCGACGCACGCCGGCCACCCGCTTCGGGCGCTCGTCGCGCTCGATATCCTGACCACGCTCGAGCCCCTGCTCGGGCCGCTCATGGCGAGCTTCGCGGAGCTCTACTCCCGCGACTCGGAGCGCCTCGGCCGTGGCGTCCGCATCGCGATGAGCGATGAGTCCCGCGGGCTCCCGGAGGGCTTCGCGCTCGGCGCCATCACCCCCGAGGCGCTGATCGCGCAGGCCGAGATCCGCGGCGCCGATCTGACGCAGGCCGGGCGCGTGTACCCCAAGCAGCTCCCGCCGATCCCCCTCCTCAGCGAGCTCCCGGCCTCGGACTTCGCCGGGGTGCTCGACGCGATGAAGCTCCGGCGCACCCGCGCAGGTGAGGTGGTGCTCCGGGAGGGCGAGCCCGGGCACAGCTTCTTCGTGCTGGCCCGCGGCACCGTCGCGATCTCGAAGCGCGGCAACGACGGCGGCGAGGCCCGGCTCGCGACCCTGCACGACGGCGCCATCTTCGGCGAGATGGCCCTCGTCAGCGCCTCCCCGCGCACGGCGACCGTCACCTCGGAGACCGACTGCGATCTCCTCGAGCTCGACCGCGAGGCGCTGACGGCCGCGTCCCGCTCGGTGGCCACGATCGCGCTGGCGCTCGACAAGTTCACGCGCGAGCGCCTCCTCAACAACCTCCTGGCGACCTCGCCCCTCTTTCGCCCGCTCGATCGCACCCAGCGCTTCGATCTCGTTCGGCGCTTCAAGGCCCACGACGTCGCGCCCGGAGTGAGCCTGATCGACGAGGGAGCCCCTGGGCGCGGGCTCTTCGTGCTCCTCGCCGGCCACGTCGACGTCTCGAAGCGTGACGGCGAGCACAAGGTGCTCCTCGCGACGCTCGGGCCGGGCGACGTCTTCGGCGAGATCTCCCTCTTGAACGAGGAGCCGGCGAGCGCGACGGTCACCGCGGCGGCGCAGAGCACCGTCCTCGTCCTGGCCAAGGATGTCTTCACGCGTCTGGTCGAGGCAGTCCCCGAGATCGGGGACTACGTGCGCTCTCTCGGCGAGGAGCGCCTGCTCGACACCCGGCTCTTGCTGGACGCGGCGCGGCCCGACCTCGAGGTGGAGCTGACCGACGACGATCTCATCCTGATCTAGCTGTGGCGACTGGGCCGATCTGCCCCTGCGATGGCTGCGGCCGGAATCGGGCCCTATGCTCAACCGTAGATGTCCAGGCGGTCCGGGCAGCCCGGCCGCACCCAGGCTCAACCCGTGGGGTGACCGTGAAGAAGCAAGCGCTCTGGATTTTGGGGCTCTTTGTCGCAGCGTTCTCGCTCCTGCTCGTCCTCTCGGTGCAGGTGCGGATCGACGATGAGCCAGGGCCGAGCACACCGGCCACCCACCTCGATCCCCCGACGGGCGCGCTGCTGCTCGACATCGACGACGGCGCCTCGGAGGAGGAGCACCTCGCCGTGGCGCGCTTGCTGCGCGGCGCGATCGCGCCTTTCGACTGGCCGCTCGCGCGAGCCGCCCTCGGCGAGGAGATCGAGGACGAGGCGAACCTCTTCCGTCTCACGCCTCCGCCGAGCGAGGTCGCTGACATCCTCGCGGCGCTCGAGAACGATCCGCGAGTCGAGGGCGTCGAGGTCGAGCGGAGCTGGGCGATCCCGGAGTGGGAGGCCGCGCTCGCGGTCCGCGAGCCGCCGGCGCCGGCCGACGACGCCGATCGCTTCGTGCCCAACGACCCCTACTACCCGTACCAGTGGCACCTCGACCAGATCGGCATGCCCGAGGCGTGGACCCGGCAGCGGGGCGCCGGGACGGTCGTCGCGGTGATCGACACGGGCGTCGCCCACCGCAGCGCGGGTGGCTTCACCCAGGCGCCCGATCTCGCGCAGACCACCTTCGTCCAGGGCTACGACTTCGTCCGCAAGGACGCCCACCCGGACGACGAGCACGGCCACGGCACGCACTGCGCGGGCACCATCGCGCAGAGCACGCACAATGGCGTCGGCGTCGCTGGCGTCGCGCCCGAGGCCTCGATCATGCCGCTCAAGGTGCTCGACGCGAGCGGCCGCGGCGGCTGGGGCGCCATCACGGCGGCCATTCGCTACGCGGCCGACAACGGCGCGCACGTAATCAGCATGTCGCTCGGCGGCGGGATGCCCTCGCGCACCGTGCAGCGCGCGATCGACTACGCCCACGACAAGGGTGTCCTGGTGGTCGCCGCCGCCGGGAACTCGGCGCGCAGCCGCGTCGAGTACCCCGCGCGTCACAACCACGTGCTTTCGGTCGGCGCGGTGCGCTTCGATCGCACGCTCACCTTCTACTCCAACTACGGTGAGGGCCTCGATGTGGTCGCCCCCGGCGGCGATCTCCGCGTCGACCAGAACCAGGACGGGATGCCCGACGGCGTGCTGCAGAACACGCTGGTCGGCGGCGATCCCAACAAGTTCGACTACCTCGCCTGGCAGGGTACCTCGATGGCGACGCCGCACGTCGCCGGCGTGGCGGCGCTCCTGCGCTCGGCGGGCGTGCATGACCCCGACACGCTCGAGCACATGCTCAAGCAGAGCGCGGACGATCTCGGCGACCAGCGCAAGTACGGCGCGGGGCTCATCCAGGCCGGGAACGCGCTGCGGCTCGCGTCGCAGGGTACGAGCGCGGTGCGGGCGGGCTTCGCCCTCGGCCTCTCGGCGCTCGTCCTGCTCTGGCTGCGTCGCAAGCAGGCGCTCGGCGTGGCTCCGGTCGCGGCCGGGGCGCTCGCGCTCCTCATCGCCGGAGGCTTCGGCGCGCTGCCGTGGCACTGGGTGCCGGCGGTCGGAGGGTCCCTCGGGTCGGCGCTCTCGCTCGGGGTGCTCGGCAACGCCGCGAGCGCGGTCGGACCCTATGGCGCGCTCCTCGTCCTGAGCGTCCTCCCGGCGTTCCTCGCGGTCGCGTTCGGCCTGCAGATCACACGGATCCGCAGCCTGCTCGTCGGGCTCTGCCTCGGCAGCGCGGCGTTCCTCTTCGCGGAGGCGCTGTGGCCGACGGCGCTGGTCGGCCTGCTCCCGGACGTGCTGGTCGGGCCGTGGCTCGTGGTGAACGGCGCGCTCGCGCTCGGCCTCGGCTGGCTGGTCGCGGCGCGCAGCCGGAGCTGAGAGAGCGAGCGGCCCTCGAGGAAGAGGGGCACGACACGAGCACGGGCGGTCCGCCGTCCGTGCTCGCGCGCGTTTGGGGCCGTCGAGCTCCGACGGATCGCCTCCGAGCCGCAAATCTCTCTACCCACCCCATGACACCGATGTCATGGGGGAAGGTGTTCTGGCCGGCCATCGTAGCCACCTCGATCCGCAGCCCTCCGCGGATTCATTGAGGTTTGGTCGATCCGGCTTCCGTGGCACTCGCGTTGCAGAGCCCACAGACGAGTGTGGCGGCCGAGGCTGCAACCCCGACCGCCACCCACGCGCTTGCTTGCGAACCGACCCGCCTTTGCCTATGCAGCTCTCGCTCCCCGTAAGGGGGCTGGGTCTCTACCCTGACCGGTAGCGACCCTGGAGAGCTTCGAGCCCGGTCCCTCCAAAGTACTCGGCTCTTCTCGGCTTCGCTTCCTTCGCTTCAGCTTGCTTCCTAGCCTGCCTTGCCTCGGGGCCGCGCCTTCCTGCGCGCCTCGACCCGCTTCGCTCGCTCTTCGTTCTCGTTCGCTTCCTTATCGAGCCTGCAGCTTCGGATACCTTTGCTGCTCTTCGCGATCTACTTCGTCGCGGTCCAACTGAGTCAGCTACCTGAGCCTCGCTTCATCGTTGCCGGCCGCGCTGTTCGCTCAGTCGGCCGGTCTCCATCATCGCCCGCTGGGGTTGCTGCCCTAGCGGGCGTTGATCTTTGGCGAAGGCTGCTCCGTCATCGTAGTGCCCGCGCTCTTGTGTGACCAGGGCTGCGTTCACAACGGCGCGCCCGGGTTTGCCATTCCCGCTGCCGCTAGCTCCTCGCGCGGGGTACCATGCGCTCATGATCCATCGAGCTCGCATGGGGATCGCGGTCATCCTCCTCGTCGCCGCGGCCGCCGGCTGCGCCGCGGTGCGCGACGACATGCAGCGCGCCGAGGTCAGCTACGAAGCGGCGCGCTACGAGGATACGCTCGTCTGGCTGCGCGACCTCGAGGACGACGCGCCCTCAATGGATGTCGAGATGCGGGCTCGCTACTTCTATCTGCGCGGGATGACGGAGTACCGGTTGGGCCATCGCTCCGACGCGCTCCATTACCTGGCGGTCGCCCGCGAGGTGGCCGGCGATCAGGGAAGCGGGCTCCGGCCGGAGTGGCGCCAGATCATGGACACGAGGCTCGCCGAGCTGACGCCACGCGACATGAGCCACCGCCCGCCCGAGGCGGGCGCGGCCGCCGTGGCGACGGAGTCGGCGGAGTCGGCCACCCGCGGTGGCGAGGCGACCGGGGAGTAAGCGGCCCTCCAAAACGCAGACGAGGCGCCGGCTTGTGTGCCGCGCCTCGCGATGTGCGTGCGTCGAGTGGAAGCTAGACCAGGGTCATCTTGTGGATGGCGTCCTTGGTCGCGAGCTTCTTCTTCTTGAGGTTCTGTAGGTCGAGCTGCTCCTGCGGCGTGAGGCTCAGCCTGGCCTCGTAGTCGGCGACCTTGGCCTTGAGCCGCTGGTGGCGCAGCTCGAGATGCTCGAGCTGCTTCGAGGGATCGATCTGGCGCTGTGACCTGCTCATGCAACCTCCGTCCAGCCGGAGCTGGCGTACAGAGACCGGGAACCTAGCTGTCAAACAAGGCAGGCGAAGAAGCCACGGGGGGCGTGCGGCTATCCTACCCATCCGCCTCAGCCGAATCAACTCGCGGCGGGGCGCCTCGCACCCGCTCGTTGCGCTGCCGCTGGCCGCTCATCGAAGGCTGGAACGCCCCAGCGGGCGAAGGTGTTCTCGCGGCTTGCGGGAGGCCGCTGAATGAAGGACAAGGGCGCACGGTCCGAGCGAGGCCACACGATGCGAGATCGATTCCTGACCACCTCCGTCCGATGGGCCGCCCTCGCGATCGCGATCGCGCTCCTCGTGGCGTCCGCTGCGCCCTTCGCGCGCGCACAGCAGCGCGAGCCGAGCGCCGCCACCGTCGCGGCGTGGGTGCAGGCGTTCTACGATCGCACGCAGACGATGAGCGCGCGCTTCGTGCAGCGCTACACGAACCGCGTCCACAACCGCGTGGACACGAGCCGCGGGACGGTGCGCTTCAAGAAGCCCGGCATGATGCGCTTCGACTACGACCAGCCGAACGGGAAGATCATCCGCTCGGACGGCCAGCAGCTCCTCGCGTACGACCCGCCGGACGAGGGTCGGGGGCCAGGGCAGTTCTTCGAGCAGCCGATGAGCGACGGGCAGCTCCCGGCGGCGCTGAGCTTCCTCACCGGCACCGGCCGGCTCTCCGAGGACTTCCGGTTCCGGCTGCTGGACGCCGCGAGCCTCGGCTTCCCGCAGGGGAAGGTGCTCGAGCTCCGGAGTCGGCAGCCTACCCCGCACTACTCGCGCATCGTGCTCTACGTCGACGACGACGCGGCCCGCCGCGGGATCGTCCATCGCATCACGATCGTCGACCAGTCGCAGAACCAGAACCAGTTCGACTTCACGGAGCAGCGCTTCAACACGGAGATCGCCGACACCGAGTTCAGGTGGCGTCCTCCGCGCAACGCGCGCCGGATCGAGCCCCGGTAGGCGCAGCCACGAGCCTCGGGCGCCGAAACAGCGACGCGCAGCGTCGGCGCGACGATCACGGCCGTATCGCGGCGCGTCCTTCGCGAGCGATCACTATTACAGAGGACTAGCCCGGACTATTCACGAGGGCGCCGTGTCACACCGCACCTCGCCGGAAGCATTGGCCGTACGTCCGATGCTCGCTCGTCACGTAGGGAAACTACGCTCCTCGCTGTGCTTCGGGCGTGCGACCAAGCCTCCTCGACGAACTACGGCCTGCCCCTGGCGCCTCGTGAATAATCCGGGCTAGGGATCGGCGAGCACGAGCTCCTCGATCCGGGGGGCGAGCTCCGACCAGAGATAGCGGCGGCCCACCGTGCGTGCGGCGCGACCCAGGCGACGGCGGAGCGCGCGATCGGAGCGCAGCTCGGAGAGCGCCGCGCCCAGCGCCATCGCGTCGCCAGGCTCGACGAGGAGCGCGGTTCGATCGTGCGTGAGCACCTCGGGGATGCCGCCGCTCCTCGAGGCGACGATGGGCAGCGCGGCGACGGCGGCCTCGAGCAGCGCCGTCGGCATCCCCTCGGTGCGCCCGGACGGCTGCTCGAGGGAGGGCGCGACGAACGCGTCCGCGGCGGCGAGCAGCGCCGCCTTCGTCGGGCCGGTGCCCTCTCCGAAGAAGCGCGCAGCGACGCCGAGGCGGGCAG
>JAEZBP010000378.1 GCA_023427125.1 Pseudomonadota bacterium
CACCCGTTCCGCTCGGCCGCGTGAGCCCGAGCTCGGCGTCGCGGCTCGCCGCGCGCGTCGACGGGGGAACGAGCGGACAGCTCGACGCGACGCGCGCACGCCGCGGCCCGATGCGCGTGTTCCTGCCCGACGCGGGCAACACCGCGCTCTGAGCGCGGCGAGCGAGACAGCGGCGCACCTGAGGCGTAGGCTGCTCGCTTTCGCTCGAGGAGGGTGAGATGCGTGCTCTGATCGTGCTTGTCGTCGCGGCGTCGCTCTCGGCCTGCGACGGTCCTTCGCCCGCCCAGGACGACGGCGGCAGCACCACGCCTCCGGTCCGCGACGGCGGGCAGGTCACGGTGCCCAACCCGCTGACGAACCCGGAGGACGGGCCGGCGGCCGGCAACCCCGACGGCGACTGCGCGATCCCGGCCGAGGCAGGGCTCGAGGACGTCTCGAGCCCGCGCACCGTCGTCGGCGACGGCAGCCCGGAGAGCTGCACCGCCGACGCGTTCATCGACGCGGTCGCGGCGGGCGGCGTCATCACCTTCGACTGCGGCCCGGAGCCCGTCACGATCACCCTCGACCGCCCCGCCAAGGTCGTGAACGACACCGGCCCCGAGATCGTGATCGACGGCGGCGGCCTCGTGACGCTCAGCGGCGGCGGGACCACGCGCATCCTCTACATGAACACCTGCGACCAGGCGCAGGTCTGGACCACCTCGCACTGCCAGGATCAGGACCACCCGCGCCTCACGCTCCAGAACCTGACCTTCATCGACGCCGACTCCCGCGGCGAGGGCGAGTACGACGGGGGCGGGGCCGTGTGGGTGCGCGGCGGCCGGCTCAAGATCCTCAACAGCCGCTTCTTCAACAATCGGTGCGCCGACGTCGGCCCCGACGTGGGCGGCGCGGGTGTCCGCGTGTTCAGCCAGTTCCAGGGCCTGCCCGTCTATGTCGTGAACACCACCTTCGGCGGCGCCGAGGGCTTCGGCAACCAGTGCAGCAACGGGGGCGGCATCAGCAGCATCGGCGTCTCCTGGACCGTCCTGAACAGCCTCTTCTCGCACAACCGCGCGGTCGGCGACGGCGCTAACCCCGCCCAGCCCGGCACGCCAGGCGGCGGCAGCGGCGGCGCGATCTACAACGACGGAAACGAGATGACGCTCTCGATCTGCGGCACCCGCATCGAGCACAACGAGGTGAACGCGCACGGCAGCGCGATCTTCTTCGTCAGCAACAACCACACGGGCGACATCCGCATCGACCGCTCGATCATCACCAACAACACCGGCGGATCCTGGTACCCGACCTACCCGCAGATCTCGAACCACGACGACACCCCGATCGTCGTCACCGACTCGACCCTCGAGTAGAGGTCCCGCACGAGGCGTGCTCGAGGGCGCGTGGTATCTTCCCGGCGTGGACTCTGAAGCCGCTCGGAAGGCGCGTGCGCACGCACGGTCGAGCTGGTCCGGCTCGCTGCACCGCCTCCGGGAGGAGGCGGAGCCGAATCTCCTCGCCCTCACGACGGCGTCGGAGCGGGTCGCGATGGTCCACCGGCTCACCCAGGACGCGTGGGCCATGCGAGGGCTCCCCATCCCCGACTATGCTCGCTCGGAGGCGCCGGGAATCCTGGTGCGGAAGCATGGCTCGGGAGCCTGAGCTGAACGAAGACTTCCGCGACATGCTCGCTCGACGGCGCCGGCGTCGAGTTCCTGATCGTCGGGGCCCACGCGCTGGCCGTTCACGGGATCGTGAGGGCGACCGGAGACCTCGACCTGCTCGTGCGGCCCTCGGCCGAGAACGCCGCGCGGGTGGTCCGCGCCCTGCGCGCGTTCGGCGCCCCACTCGAAGCTCATCACGTGACGGAGGCCGACTTCGCCGCGCCGGGGGCCGTCTACCAGATCGGGCTCCCGCCGCGGCGCATCGACCTCCTCACGGAGATCTCCGGCGTCGCGTTCGACGATGCCTGGAGCCACAGCGTCACGAGCCTCGTGGAAGGACGGGCCGTGCGTTTTCTCGGGCGGGACGAGCTCATTCGGAACAAGCGGGCTGCCGCGCGAGACAAGGATCTCGTCGACGTCGCGGCGCTCGAGCGGCTGAAGGGATGACCGAGCTCAGAGGTCCTTCGACGTGCACACGCGGTTGCGGCCCGCGTGCTTCGCGGCGTAGAGGGCCTTGTCGGTGATCTTGAAGAGCTCGGCCGCGGTGCGGGCGTCGTTCGGGAAGGTGGCCACGCCGATCGAGCCGGTGATCGTCAGCTTGCCGAGCTCGGTGGGGAAGACGGTCTGGCCGATCTCCTCGCGGATGCGCTCGGCGAGCTTGACCGCGCCCTGCGTGTCGGTCTCCTCGCAGAGCACGCAGAACTCCTCGCCGCCGAAGCGGGCGACGATGTCGGTGTCGCGCTTGGCCGCCTTCAAGATCGTGCCGAGCCCCTTGATCACCACGTCGCCGATGTCGTGGCCGTAGGTGTCGTTCACGTGCTTGAAGTGATCGAGGTCGGTCACCAAGAGCGAGAGCTTGCGACCGAAGCGCTCGGCGCTCCGGATCTTCGACTCGAGCTCCTCCAGGAACGCGCGCTTGTTCAGGCAGCCGGTCAGGCCGTCGGTCGTCGCCATCTCCTCGAGGCGCCGCACCGCCGCGGCGTTCGAGAGCGCGACCGCGAGCTGGTTCGCGAGCACCTCGAGCGTCGGGCGCGAGGAGTCGTTGAAGGCCTCGGGGCGCTGCGCGGCGAGCACCAGCGTGCCGATCGCGTCCTCGCGCACGCAGAGCGGGAGGACGAGCACCGAGCGCATGCCGGTCACCGGCGCGCGCTTGGTGAAGACGACCTGCCGCGGGTCGAGCTCGCCGCGATACGGCAGATAGTGACGGTTCTTGACCGCCATCGCGGTCAGCGAGGTGTTGTCTCGGAACGAGAGCCGCGCGAACGGCTCGGCGCCCTCGCCCACCGCCTTGCGCACCCGGTGCGTGCGGCTCGCCGCATCATAGAGCGTGACCGCCGCGAGCTCGTAGGGCGCGATGCTCGCCGCCGAGGCGAGGCCCGCGTCGATGACCTGCTCCTCGGTCAGCGCCTCGCCGAGCACCTGCGAGGCGCGGTAGAGGTGGCTCTGCTCGCGCTTGCCGCGCTCGAGCTGGACGAAGACGCGCTCGTTCTCGATCGCCCGCAGCACCTGCGCGATCGCCGAGGCGAGGGTCGCCTCCTCCTGCTTGGTGAAAGGGCGGTCGTGGATCCGATCCGCGCAGAGCGCGCCGCGCACGTGCGCGCCCTCCATCACCGGCACGCCGAGGAAGCACCGGACCACCGCGCCGCCCCGGTAGTAGCAGAGGCCCTTGTAGCCGGGCTTGAGGTTCTCGAGATTCATCACGATGCCGCGGCTCGCCACCGCCCCCACCGCGCCCTCGCCGCCGCCGAAGGGCCCCTCCGCCACGTCGTCGCTGTCGGTCGCGAGCTCGACGATCGAGAGCTTGCCGCTCGCCTCGTCCTTCATCAGCAGGACGCACGTGTGCAGCTCGAGCGTGCGCTTGAGCAGATCGAGCACGTGGTAGAGCGCGTCGTGCACTTGCTCGAGGCTCGAGCGGAAGACCTTGTCCTCGTCGCGCTGCGCGGCGCCGGCCGTCGGCGCGCCGACCAGGCGGAACATGCGCGCGTCCTCGCGGACCTTCTCGCGCTCCTCGGCGAGCTCCTTCTTGCTGCGCTCGCGGACCCGCGCGATCTCGGCGCGCGTGAAGACGACGTTGAGCGCGCCGAAGAGCACGATGAAGAGGCCGTGCAGGGCCACGCGCGGCAGATCCCGCTCGGTCTCGGCGAGCCACCACACGGCGGCCTCGAACGCGAGCGCCGCGAGCACGAGCAGCGTGCCCATCGGGCGGCGCGCGAACGAGGCGAGGAACGCGACCAGCACGTAGACGACGGGGTAGAAGGGCCCGTTGAGGCCGCCGGCGAGCTGCACGCCGGCGTGCACCGCGGTCAGCAGCATCAGGCCGAGCTCGAGATCGAGCAGGCGGCCGTCGCGCTCCTGACCTCGCTTGCGCGCGCGGACGGCGAAGAGCGCGAGCCACGCGAGCGCCACCGCGCCGTGCTCGAGCCCGAGCCGCTCGAAGGGGCCGCGGAACACGTCGAGCAGCACGAGCACGCCGAAGCCGAGCGCGGCGACGAAGCCGGCGCCGGTGCGGGTGGTCCGGCGAACGACGAGCGCGGCGTGGACGAGCGGCGACGAGGACGAAGACACGAGGCTGGTTCCTGCGGTACCGGATCGCGACCCAGCACGTCAAAATATCGGCTCGCACGTTTCTGGACCGACCGCGCGCCGGCGCGCGAGGCTCGCTCCCATGTCGCGCGCCACCTCCGTCGATCCCGCTCCGAGCCGCGCGCCCGCCGCCGCGGGCGGCGCGTGGGCCTCGATCACGCGGACCGTCGCGTGGATCCTCCCGTTCGGGCTCCTGATCGTCTCGATCGTGAGCGTCCCGCTCGGCATCCTCGACGAGGCGGGGCTGCCTCGCTACCGCGCGCTCAAGAGCGAGCTGGCCGAGGTGGAGCGCATCAACGATCGGCTGCGCCGCGAGATCGAGCAGCGCCAACGCGACGTGGACGGGCTGCGCAGCGATCCGGCGGCCATCGAGCGCATCGCCCGCGACGAGCTCGGGATGATCCGCGAGGGCGAGATCCTCTTCCAGTTCCCGAACTGAGGTCGTTCTCAGCGCGGTGGCGGCCAAGTAGGCTGACGCGGAGGTGAGCGTGAACAACGACACGGTCGTGATGGTGGGCGCGAGCCTCGCGGGCGGACGCGCGGCGGAGGCGCTGCGGCGCGGCGGGCACGAGGGGCGGATCGTGCTCGTCGGCGCCGATCCGCACCGGCCCTACGATCGACCGCCTCTCTCGAAGAAGTACCTGCGCGCCCAGCTTCCCGAGGAGAAGCTCTACCTGCGCGCCGGCGACTTCTACGAGGCGCAGCGGATCGAGCTCCTCACCGGCGCCCGCGCCGTCGGGCTCTCGACGACCGCGCGGGAGGTCGCGCTCGAGGACGGCCGCACCCTCGCGTTCGATCGCCTGCTCATCGCCACCGGCGCCGACGTCCGCACGCTCTCCTGCGAGGGCGCCTCGCTCGAGGGCGTGCATTATCTGCGGAGCCTCGACGACAGCGACGCGCTCCGCGCGCGCCTCGCGCCAGGCAAGCGCGTGGTCGTGATCGGCGCGGGCGTGATCGGCGCGGAGGTCGCGGCGGCGTGCCGGCAGGAGGGGCTCGAGGTCGTGATGCTCGAGGCGCAGGAGGCGCCGCTGGTGCGGGCGTTCGGCCCGGCGGTCGGCGCGATCTACGCCGAGGAGCATCGCGCGCGCGGCGTCGACCTGCGCTGCGGGGTCACCGTGCGCGCGCTGCGCGGCGCGGGGCGGATCGAGGAGGTCGAGCTCACGAGCGGCGAGCGGATCGGCTGCGACTTCGTCGTCGCCGGCATCGGCGTCAGCCCCGCGGTCTCGTGGCTCGCCGGATCGGGCATCGCGATCGACGGCGGCGTGCTCACCGACGATCGCTGCCGCACGAACGTCCCCAGCATCTACGCGGCCGGCGACGTCGCGCGCACCTGGTCGGCCGCGCTCGATCGGCACGTGTGCGTGGAGTCGATCGACAACGCGCAGACCCAGGCGATCGCGGTCGCGCAGAACCTCCTCGGCAACGACACGGTCCACGCGGCGGTGCCCTTCTTCTGGTCCGATCAGTACGACCTGAAGCTCCAGAGCGTCGGCCACGTCGCCGACTTCGATCAGGTCGTCTTCCGCGGCTCCCTCGAGGATCGGAAGTTCGCGGCCTTCCACCTCGCGAACGGCAGGCTGCGCTTCACGGTCGCGGTCAACCGCCTCAAGGAGATCGGCATCTCGAAGAAGCTGATCGCCGCCGGCAGAGAGGTGCCCGCCGAGGCGCTCGCCGACGAGTCCGTCAACCTCGCGACCCTCGCCGTCTGAGCGCAGCCGCGCGCCGGAACGCGTCCGCAGGTGCCTCACTCCTCGTCGTCTGCGAGGTCGGTCAGGAGCTCGCGCCAGCGGAAGACGTCCTCCTCGGAGGCGCCGGGGACACGCTTCAGGGCGGGGGTGCCCTCCTCGGCGAAGTACTCGGCCAGGCCGAGCTCCCCCAGGTCGGCACCCTCGGCGATCTCCCGGTATCCCTCGATCGCAGCGCGCAGCGCGGCCTCTTCCTCGGCCGCGTCTCCTCTGGCGTCCTTGAGCGCTTCCACGAGCGCATCCGCGACACCGCGGTACGGATCGGACTCCGGCATAGGCGGCGATCTCTAGCCGCCGGCGCTGCGATCAAGCTCTCCGGTCGGGGTCAGCTCGGCGCCTTGGCGTAGCGCAGGTAGGGCAGCTTCACGTCGAGCTTGCCGAACTTCGCCTCGGCCTGCGCGTTGTCGAGCGCCATCGACACGATCACGTCCTGACCCGGGGTCCAGTTGGCGGGGGTCGCGACGGGTACGCCGTCGGTCTGCTGCACGGCGTCGAGCGCGCGCACGATCTCGGCGAAGTTGCGGCCCACCGACATCGGGTAAGTCATCGTCAGACGCACCTTCTTGTCCGGCCCGATGATGAACACGGTGCGCACCGTCGCGGTGTGCGCCGGCGTGCGGCCGTCGGGCAGGTGGGCCTCGGCGGGCAGCATGTCGTAGAGCTTCGCGACCTTCAGCGAGGAGTCGTCGATGATCGGGAAGTTGGCCGTGGTGCCCGCGACGGTCTCGATGTCGCGCTTCCACTTCTGGTGATCGTCGACGCTGTCGACCGAGACGCCCATCACCTTGGTGTTGCGCTTGGCGAACTCGCCGGCGAGCTGCGCGACGGCGCCGAACTCGGTCGTGCACACCGGGGTGAAGTCCTTCGGGTGCGAGAAGAGGATCGCGTAGCCGTCTCCGATCCAGTCATGGAAGCTGACGGAGCCCTCGGTCGAGTCGGCGGTGAAGTTCGGAGCGATGTCGTTGATGCGCAGTCCCATGAGCGTCTGGTTCCTTCCGAGTGGGTATGGACCTGATGTCTGCGGCGCCAGGGTGGCCACCGCAAGGGGCCATTCGACCCGAAGAGCCCCATCACAGCGAAACCTCCGCGCGCCCGCAGCGGGCGGGAGGCCGAAGACGACGCCGTACCGTGGGTCCGCTCGAACGCGTTTTCAACCCTCGAAATTCCACTCGCGGGGGAGCTCGGCGCCACATACGTCGCAGGCGAAGTCGCCGTCTTTGACGATGTTCCGCTCCCCGCAGGCGCTACAGCGGCGGAACACCAGCGCGTGGGTGAAGCCGTCTCCGTGCCGCACCCCGATCCCGTCGAGGGCGCGAGCCACTTCGCCCCACGAGCTCGGCTCGGGACAGTACCCGGTGGACTGATTCGACGCGTGCGTCATGCGCCAGCCCGCCCGCTCCCGCTCGAAGGCGAGCTCACCGGCGGCGAGCACATCCTCGCCACCGGCACACGCCACGTGCTCCGACCGGCGATCGGCCAAGCGCAGCTCACGCGCGAGCGTGATCACGTACGTGCAGGGCTCCTCGTCGCCGAGCTGCGCGAGCACCGACGCGAGCTCCTCACTCGTTCGCACCGGCGCACCGGCCGCGTGTCCGGCGACGGAGCGCCGCACCGCCTCCGGACCCACGTAGCGATAGCGGCGCACGCGCTAGCCGTTTCGATGACCTGGCGCAGGGGCGCCGCAGTGGGGGCACTTGAGCAGCTCGGCCGCGAAGGGGCCCTTGCAGTAGCTGCAGAAGATGCGGCCGGCGATCGAGCGCTCGTCGATCTTCTTCAGGTGCGAGTAGAGCGTCTCGAGCTCGGCCGTGCTCATCCGGTCGTTCTCGGCGGCGGGCGACCAGATCACCTCCATCGCGACCAGCGTCTGCGGATTGGCGACGGCGGTGAGATCGTCGAGCAGCGCCTTGATGCGCGCGGCGTCGGTGACCTGCGAGACGTCGAGGATCTCGCGGCGCGCGGCCACGATGAGGGTGACGACCACGACGCCCTCGCCCTCCTCGCTGCGCGCGCGCATCTCGGCGGCCTCGCGCACCGACTTCGCGCCGTCGACGTTGCGCACGAGCTCGTCGCGGAAGCGAGAGCGCGCGTCGACGCCGAGCTGGCGGAAGATGCCCTCGGCGCTCGCCGCGCTCATCGGGTGGTAGTTGGCGATCGCGCAGTAGAGCCAGCTCAGCTCCGCGCGGCGGAGCCCGAGGATGGTCTCGCGCAAGAGACTCGCGAGCCCGGCCTGCGAGCCGGTCATGCCGCTCTTGGCGAGCCGCTCGAGGTGCGCCTGGAGCTCGCGGCGCGCGCGCCAGTCGATGCCGATCTGGATCGCGGAGATGTCGACGTGACCCCAGCCGCGCGCGCCGTGCGAGGGCGTGTACCCGCCGCCCTGCATGAGGTTGCGGGACTTGGCCTTGCTGATCGCGATGATGACGAAGAC
>JAEZBP010000381.1 GCA_023427125.1 Pseudomonadota bacterium
GTGCCGCCCTGCCCGTTCGGGCCGCAGGGTGTGCTCGCGCACTCGTTGATGTTCACGCAGCTCGTGCCGGTGGCCTGATAGCCGGCGTGGGGGCAGCTGCAGGTGTAGACGGCGGACGCGCCCGGCGTGTCGACGCAGGAGGCGGGCGCGACGCACGCGTGGGTGCCGGCGAGGCACGCGTTCACGAGGGTGCAGTCGTAGCCCGGCGAGGTCCAGCCCGAGAGCGGGCGCTCGGAGCACGAGTACCCGGCGCCACACGGGTTGCCCGCGCACTCGTTGATGTTGAGGCAGCGATCGTTCCAGTTGGCGTCGCCGACCACCGGCAGCGGCCCGGTGCCGGGCTCGCAGCTGAAGGAGAACGCGTAGTTGTTCACCGGGCTCGCGCTGTGGCTCGCGGTGCAGCGAATGTTGCCCGAGCAGCCGACGGAGCTGGTCGCGCCGGTCGCGCAGGTGGTCATGTCGCAGTAGACGTCCGCCGCGTCGTGAAAGCCCGGGAGGGTGCCCTCGGAATACTCGACGCTGCTGGCGCGGCCGTCGAGGTCCTGATCGCCCGCCAGCGCGGTCGCCCCCCCCGAGGCGCGCGCCGAGATGCCGAAGGGGTTCAGGCACGGGCGCCGCGGATGCGCGGTGCTCGGGCTCGTGCTGCAGCCGGACCCGCCGGTCGAGGTGACGTGGCAGTTGATGCACGCGGGCTCCGGATCGGTCGGGGCGCCGCTCACGTAGAAGGGGTAGGCGTGCGCCGTCCCGGTGATGCAGAGGGCCATGAGCGCGAGGGTCGCGCCTGCGAGGCGTGCTGAGCAGGGGTTCATCGGGCGGTCCATCCGGCGGCGCAACGCTACACGAAGCGCGAATCGGCGGCGAGGTCGCCCCGCGCCGGATCAGGCGTCGCCGGGCGTGACCCGGGCGCGAGCGATGCGATCGAGGCGGAGCTGGCGGCGCTCGCCTCCGTCGAGATCGATCACGTCGATGCGGGTCTCGTGGCGGTCCATGACGATGCGCTCGACGCGCACGCGCCGCTCGCTCTCGATGAAGTTGCCGTCGACGTACGTGAGCGCGAGCGGCTGGCGCTCGAAGAACGCGCGCTCGAGCGCGGCGCGCACCGGCTTCTTCGAGGGCAGCGCCGGCACGCCGAGGAAGGTGAGCTCCGAGAGCCGGGTGAGCAGCTCGCGCTGGGCCGAGGTGGAGAGCGCCCCTCGCACCTTGTCGAGCGCCGACTCGAGCGTCTCGCTGAAGGGGAGCAGGCGCATGTCGAGCGCGAAGCGGCCGAGCGCGATCAGGAGCGCGGCCTCGCGCGCGGTGAAGTTGACCGGAGGCAGGCTGTAGCTGCGCTCGAGCGCGTAGCCGCCTCCCGGCCCTCGCTCCGCCCCGATCGGCATCGACGCGGCACGCAGCGCGTCGAGGTCGCGATAGATCGTGCGGACCGTGACCTCGAAGCGCTCCGCGAGCGCCTCGGCCGTGACCCCGGTCCGGCGCCCCCGGAGGTACTCGGCGAGCGCGAAGAGACGTTGGGTGCGGCGCATCGCGGATACCTGACATACCGCTGTCAGCAGCGGGGCTCAAGGTCCTCCTCGAACGGGCGGCGAGGCCGCCCTGCAACACGAGGAAACGCCATGCTGAAGCTCTTCTACGCACCCCAGTCCCGCGCCTCCACGACCCTGTGGCTCCTCGAGGAGCTCGAGCAGCCCTACGAGCTCGAGCTCGTCGAGCTGTCCGCTCCGGACGGAGTCCCCGAGAGCTACCGCGCGACCCAGCCGCACAAGAAGGTGCCGGCGCTCCTGCACGACGACGCCGTGATCACGGAGCGGGCGGCGATCGCGATCTACCTCGCCGATCGCTTCCCCGAGAAGGGGCTGGCGCCGGCGGTGAGCGATCCCGCGCGCGGCCGCTACCTCACGTGGGTCGTGTACTGCGACTCGGTCCTGGACCCGGCGATCGCGGCGAAGCTGCAGGGGTGGCAGTACGCGCCCTCGAGCATCTCGTTCGGCACGTTCGAGGACATGCACGCCAACGTCGAGCGCACCCTCACCCGCCGGCCCTACATCGCCGGCGACACCTTCACCGCCGCCGACGTCCAGCTGGGAAGCGCGGTGTTCTGGGCGCGGCACACGCTCGGCCTCTTCGAGCAGCCCGTCTTCGACGACTACCTCGCGCGCCTCGCCGCCCGGCCGGGCTTCCAGCGCTACGCGAAGCTGAGCGCGTGAGAGAGGAGGACCACGATGGCGATCAAGACCTACACCGGCAGCTGTCACTGCGGCGCGATCCGCTTCGAGGCCGACCTCGACCTCGAGGCCGGCACCTCGAAGTGCGACTGCCGGTTCTGCCTGAAGACCCGCAACTGGAGCGTCATCACCAAGCCCGAGCACCTGCGCGTGCGCGCCGGTGAAGACGCGCTCCAGGACTACCCGCTGAGCGACAGCCCGGTCCGCCTCCCCTTCTGCAAGCGCTGCGGCGTGCGCGCGTTCTCGCGCGGTCACCTCGAGGAGCTCGGCGGCGACTACGTGTCGATCCGCGTCGCCTGCCTCGACGACGCGAGCCCCGCCGAGCTCTTGGCCGGCCCGGTCCAGTACTGCGACGGCCGCAACGACAACTGGTGGAGCCCGCCCGCCGAGACCCGCCACCTCTAGCGGCCCGGCTGTTCCGAGAGCGCCGAGCGGAGCGGCTCCCCGCTCGGCGGACTCGGCCCGCGCGCGCGAAGGCGCGCGTCAATAAACACAGGGTTGACGCCGAGGCCGCGCCGCGGTGTGCTAGCGCTCGGCTCGACCAGTGGGACGATACTGCGGGCCCGATAGAATGCGCGTCGAGAGCCGGCGTCTTCTACCGCACCCAAAAACCGAGGCTCTCGTCGGGGGGAGGCGAGTGATCCCCCTCCCGTCGATCAAATATCCGTGGAGGCGTCGTGAGCTCGTTCAATCTTAATACAGCAGCCAGGGTGAGCGCGGCGGTCGCCGTCTGCGCCGTCATCACCGCGCTCGCTATGACCGCACCGGGCGGCACGGCCGAGGCGCAAGTCGGACCGGCCGTCCGCGTCATCGGCGCGCCGGTCGCCGCCGAGGCGGTGCGCGCTCGCTTCGTCTTCGGGATGAGCGGCAACCGCATCGTCTTCGTCAACCAGGCCGACGAGGTCTACTACCACCGCGTTCGCGGCAACCGCGTCGACATGCACATCCGCATGAACGGCCACACCGTCGGCGTGCGCGGCAACCCGACCGAGTACGTGATCCCCGAGAGCAACAACCGCATCCTCGTGGTCACGGAGCGCGGCGATCTCTTCCGGCACGAGATCCGCGCCGAGAGCGTCGGCCCGGCCGCGCAGATCCCGGGCGCCCCCGTCGGCACCCAGGGGCAAGACCCGGTCTTCATGTTCATGATCGGCAACCAGCTGGTGAACGTGACCCGCCAGGGCGAGATCTGGGTCCACCAGATCACCAACGTCGTGATGCCCCCGCGCCGCATCGGTCGCTACGCGCTCGCCGCGCCGCGTGTCGTTCGCCACGTGTTCAACTCTGGCCGCCGCGTCTTCGTGATCAGCGACCAGGGCGAGGTCTACTCGCACGACATCCACCCGGAGCTCGGCCAGGGCCGCCTCCTCAACTCCCGCACGCTCGAGCTCGGCCAGCCCGGCACCCGCTTCGTCTTCCCGATGGGTAACCGCCTCTACGCGGTGAACGAGCGCGGTGAGGTCTGGGCGCACGACATCACGCGCCTCGTCACACCCGCGCGCGGTGCGGCCCCGACGCCGGCTCCCGGCGCGCCTGCGCCGGCCCCGGCCCCGGCCCCCGCTCAGTAGCTCGCGCATCGCGCGAC
>JAEZBP010000453.1 GCA_023427125.1 Pseudomonadota bacterium
CCGCAGCAGGTCGAGCCGCTCGCGCGTGAGTTCGCCAATCAGCCGCACCGCCAGTCCCGGCCCCGGGAATGGCTGGCGCCAGACGAACTCGTCGTCGAGGCCGAGCTCCGCGCCGAGCACACGCACCTCGTCCTTGAACAGTTCCCGCAGCGGCTCCACCAGCTTGAAGCGCATCCGGTCGGGCAGCCCGCCGACGTTGTGGTGGCTCTTGATGACCACCGACGGACCGAGCACCGACACGCTCTCGATCACGTCGGGGTACAGCGTGCCCTGCGCCAGGAAGTCGAATTCGCCGATCTCCTTCGCGCGCGCCTCGAAGACGTCGATGAACGCCGCTCCGATGATCTTGCGCTTCTTCTCCGGATCTGTCACGCCGGCCAGCCGATCGAGAAACAGGTCGGTCGCATCGACGAACTCGAGCGGCAGGCCGAGGCGCTCGAAGCGCGTCCGGATCTGCGCCGCCTCATCGAGCCGCAGCAGGCCGTTGTCGACGAAGATGCACGTGAGCCGATCGCCGATCGCGCGGTTCACCAGCACCGCGGCGACCGCCGAGTCCACGCCGCCGCTCAGCCCGCAGATCGCGCGCGCGTCGCCGACCTGCTCCTTGATCTTCGCGATCGACTGCTCGACGAAGCTGCCGGGCGTCCAGTCGGCCTTCACGCCGGCGATGCCGAAGAGCAGCTCCTCGAGCAGCGCGGGCCCCTGCGGGGTGTGCGCGACCTCGGGGTGGAACTGCAGGCCGTAGATCCGCCGCGCCGCGTTGCCGATGGCGGCGAAGGGCGCGTTCTTCGAGCTCGCGAGGGTGACGAAGCCCTCGGGCAGCGAGACGACGCGATCGCCGTGGCTGGCCCACACGTCGAGGGTCGTGCCCTCGGGGAACGAGGCGAAGAGCCCCTCGGATCGCTCGACCTCGATCTGCGCCGCGCCGTACTCGCGGCTGTCCGCCGGCTCGACCTTGCCGCCGAGCAGGTGACAGAGGAGCTGCATGCCGTAGCAGATGCCGAGCACCGGCACGCCGAGCTCGAAGAGGGCCGCGTCGACGCGCGGCGCGCCCTCCTCGAAGACGCTCGCGGGCCCGCCCGAGAGCACGATCGCCTGCGGCGCGAGCTCGCGCACCCGCGCGAGCGGGATCGTGCACGGGTGGATCTCGCAGTAGACGTGCTGCTCGCGGATGCGGCGGGCGATGAGCTGCGTGTACTGCGAGCCGAAGTCGAGGATCAGGACGAACGAGCGGTCCATCGCGTCGGCTATGTATCACGTGCCCCGCGGACGGTCGACGCAGAGCGCGGCGCGAGCGCCGGCCGTCGAGGCCGCCTCGCTCGTGGCCGGGGAGCCGCTCGCGCGCGTGCCGAGCACGGCGCCGCACGTCGCGCAGCCGCCGTCGCGCGTCGAGAGAGGCTCGCCGAGACACGGCGACGCCTGCGGAACGGTCTCGGCCGCACCGCCGGGGCGCGGCGCACCCGTCAGAACGGTTCTGCGACCCTCGCCGCGGCACGGACGGCCCGTCAGAACGGTTCTGCGACCCTCGCCGCGGCGCGGAGGGCCCGTCAGGACGCTCGGGAGACCGTCGCCGTGGCACGGAGGGCCGGTCGCGACGCTCGAAACGCCGCGCCAGCCCCCGCCGGCCGCGTCGGGAGCCTCCTCCGTTGCACCCTTGACACCTCCGCCCCGCGCCCGCGGGTTGACAACCGCACCCGAGGTCACCAAACCGGCCCGCCATGACCTACCGGAACACCCTCCTCTGTGCCCTCCTCCTCGCCGGCTGCGGCGGCGCGAGCACGGGCGACACCACCACCACCCCCGACACCACCCTCACCGCGGCCGCGCCGTCGCTCGAGGCGGTGATCGCGGGCGAGCACCGCGCGGAAGAGAACCGCGCGCGCGACCGGTACCGCCACCCGCGCGAGACCCTCGAATTCTTCGGCCTCGAGCCCACCATGACGGTGATCGAGATGGGCCCGGGCGGCGGCTGGTACACGGAGATCCTCGCGCCCTTCCTGCGCGAGCAGGGCCGGCTCATCGCGGCGGCGCCCGATCCCTCGAGCGAGTACGGCCAGCGCTTCGACGCGTTCCTGGCCACCAACCCCGAGCTCTACGATCGCGTCGAGCGCGTCACGTTCGCCCCGCCGGACTCGATCTCGCTCGGGCCGGACGCCTCGGCCGACATGGTCGTCACGTTCCGCAGCACCCACGGGTGGATCAACCGCGATCAGGCCGCCGCGGTCTACCAGGCGATGTTCAACGTGCTGAAGCCGGGCGGCGTGCTCGGCGTCGTGCAGCACCGCGGGCCCGAGGGGGTGGACACCGAGAGCGGCTACGTCCCCGAGGCGACGGTGATACAGATCGCCGAGGCGGCGGGCTTCGTGCTCGAGGAGCGCAGCGAGATCAACGCCAACCCGGCCGACGATCACGATCACCCGGAGGGCGTGTGGTCGCTCCTGCCGACGCTGCGCGGGGACGACGCCGATCGCGCGGAGCGCGAGGCGATCGGCGAGAGCGACCGGATGACCCTGCGCTTCCGCAAGCCCGCCGCGGAGTGACGTAGGAGGCTGCGCTTCGAGGGGCCCATGGCGCTGCCGTGGGCCTCTCGTGTTTCCGTCGAAGAGCTCAGCGAGACCGGTAGGCGTCGAGGAGGCGGGCCGCCGCGGTGGTCGCCGGCAGCGTCCCCGCGCGGACCTCGCGCTCGAGATCGCCCGCGAGGCGCGCCACCTCCGGCGAGGCGCGGAGCGCGGCGAGGACCTCGGACTCGACCGCCTGCCACATCCAGCGCACGGCCTGCTCGGCGCGCATCCGCTCGAGCGCGCCCGTCGCCATGAGCGCGGCGCGGAGCGCCTCGACCCGCTCCCAGAGCTCGGCGATCCCCCGGCCCTCGAGCGCGCTCACGCAGAGGACCTCCGGCGTCCACTCCGGGTGCACGGGCGTCAGGTACGCGATCGCGCTCCTCTGCTGGTGTCGCGCGCGCTCGGCCGCCGCGACGAGCTCGCCGTCGGCCTTGTTGATCGCCAGCAGATCGGCCAGCTCGAGGATCCCGCGCTTGATCCCCTGCAGCTCGTCGCCCGCGTTCGGCAGGAGCAGCACGAGGAAGAGGTCCACCATCTGCGCGACCGCCGTCTCGCTCTGTCCGACGCCGACCGTCTCGACGAGCACCACGTCGTAGCCCGCCGCCTCGCAGACGAGGATCGACTCGCGGGTCTTGCGCGCCACGCCGCCGAGCGCGCCGCCGCTCGGCGACGGACGGACGAACGCGCGCGGATCGCGGCTGAGGCGGACCATGCGCGTCTTGTCGCCGAGGATGCTCCCGCCGCTCCGATCGCTCGTCGGATCGACCGCCAGGACGGCGACCCGCGATCCCCGCTCGACGAGGTGCATGCCGAGCGCCTCGATGAACGTGCTCTTGCCCACGCCGGGCACGCCGCTGATGCCCACCCGGCGCGCGCCGCCGGTCTCCGGGAGCAGGCGCGCGAGCACCTCGCCCGCGAGCGCGCGGTGCCGCGGCAGATCGCTCTCCACCAGCGTGAGCGCGCGCGCCACCACCGCGAAGTCCCGGCGCCGCACCCCCTCGACGTAGGCATCGGCGCTCAGCTCTCGCAGGCGCTGCCCCTGCCCTTGCCCTTGCCCTTGCCCCTGCCCCTCAGCCACGCGGGTGCCCCAGGTGCCCCTCGCGCCGCTCGAGGCGCAGGCCCGCGGCCTCCGCGGTCACCGTCCCCGGTCCGAAGATCGCCGCCGCGCCGGCCGCTCGCAGC
>JAEZBP010000909.1 GCA_023427125.1 Pseudomonadota bacterium
CGCCAGCCGGTCGGCGCCGCGCAGCTCGGCCCGCGCGCTCGCGAAGCGCGCGCCAAACAACTCAGTCGGCGACGTCGATGGTGATCGCCACGTCGCTCGCCGCGACCTTGATCCACAGCCACCGTGACGCGCTGTCGTACCAGTAGCCGGCGGTCGCCGCCTCGAAGCTCGCGCGGTCCGCGTGCTCGGTGAGCGGCGAGGGGGCCGAGACGGCGCTCGGCGCCGCGTCCCGGCGCACGCCGAAGACGGTCGGCGCGATGGCGCGCGAAAGCGTGAGGCGCCCTGCGGTGGCGGTGATCGTCGTGACCGCCTCGTCTTCCTCGTGGAGGCGGAAGGTGTGCTCCTCGGCGGCCGGCCAGACGAGCACCGTGAGCTGCCCCGCCGAGGCCGCGCTGCCGATGCCGGTGACGTCGCTGTCGATGTGCATCGGCACGATCGCGCCCTCGCGAGCGAAGAGCGGGATGCGACCCGGCTCGCTCGCGTCGTAGCTCGCGATCGTGGTGCCGCCCTCGTGCGCCTCGCCGGTCCACCAGTCGTACCAGCGCGCGCCGCTCGGCAGCGGCACGTCACGCACGCCGCCCGCCTCGACGATCGGCGCGACGAGGAAGTGCTCGCCGATCACGTAGCGGTAGTCGTTCGGCCACGCGGCCTCGTCGCCGACCGGGTGCAGGATCACACTGTCGCTCGCGTACGCCTCCGCCGTCAGGCTGTACCAGAAGCCCACCATCTCGTGGTGCAGCGTGGCCCAGTAGCGATAGAGCGCGACCGTCTGGTCGGCCTCGGGGACGTTCCACGGCTCGAGGTTCGCGCGCCCGTGGAGCTGCATGAAGGGCATCATCGCGCCGAGCGCGACCCAGCGCTGGAAGACCTCGAGATCGAAGGGGATCTGCGTGACCAGGTTCAGGTCGTCGCGATCGAGGTAGCCGCCGATGTCCGAGCCGAGCACGACGTAGCCCGCCTCCGCCGAGCGCAGCACGTGATCGAGCGCGTCGATCAGGCCGGCCCAGTCGCGCTTGTTGTCGCCGACCCACGCGACCGGCGCGTGCTCGGGGCGGGCGTGGAAGCGGCCGCGCCGGTCGTACGAGACGTCCCACGGGCGCACCATCGTGACGAACTCCCGCCCCCTGCGATGGCGGCCATACGCGAGGAAGTCTCGGTAGTACGCCTCGGAGTAGGCCTGGTGCGCGACGTCTCCCTCGTAGGTCGAGAGCGTCTGGTCCTCCTCCATGTAGCTCTCGCCGAAGTCGAGCTTCCAGCCGTCGATCCCCATGTCGAGCAGCGCGTCCTGCTGGCGATGCCACCACGCGCGCGCGCCAGGGTGGAAGAAGTCGACGCCCGCGCCGCGGCCCTTCCACCACCGGTAGGTCTCACAGTCGTTCACGAAGAACCCGCATGCGCAGCCCTCCGCGAAGTTCGGCGCCGAGCCACGATAGGCGTCGCCGCCCATCTCGGCGTCGAAGGACATGCGATTGACCATCTGCGTGGTCCACATCACGACGCGCACGCCCATCGCGTGCATGTCGGCGACCATCTCGGCGAACTCCGGGTAGCGCGTGGGGTTCGGGGTGAAGGTCGTGTACTGCACGTCCCATGGCGAGTCGATGACCAGGACGCCGGTCGGGATGTCGCGCTCGAGGAAGCCATTCACGAACGCGTAGCTGTCGTCGCGATCGCTGATGTCCTTGCTGATCCACGGCTCGAACGCCCAGCGCGGCGTGTACACCTCCGGCTCGGGGATCGCCTCGGGCTCCCCGGGATCGAACGTGCAGGCAGGAGCGGAGGCATCGGCGCCGGCGTCACCGGGCGTGACCGGACCGTCGCAAGCGACGACGACGGCGAGGAGGGCGAGGAGTCGGGTGCGCATGGGTGGCGAGCATAGATCGGCGCTGGCCCCTCACGGAGCGCGAGCGCTCACAGCCGGCGCGACGCGAGCTCTCGAAGCCGCTCGGGCAGATCATCGTCGACCACGACGTCGCCGTGGCTCGGGACCAGGACGCGCGGCGCGTCCTCGGCGATGCGCTCCTCGAGCCAGCGGCGGTACGCGCGCTTGTCGCGGAGCACGAGCCAGTCGAACGTCTTGCCGATGCGCAGGCCCGGCGCGGTGGACGTCGCGCGGAGCACCATCCCCATCATCCCCGAGAGCGCGTTGTTCACGTTGAAGAACGCGTCGCACACCGCCCACGCGACGCCGCGCTCGGTCTCGACACGCAGCCAGATCTCGCCGGACTTCAGGCCGGGCGGCTCGAGCAGCGTGACGCCGCACGGGAGCCGCTCGCGAAGCGCGTCGAGCGAGCCCCACGCGTATCCGCTCTTGGCGGCGAGGCGCGGGCGCGCGGTCTCGGACGCCACGCAGGTGAGCTCCGGCGTGCGCGCCTCGGCGACGCCCATGTAGTGGAAGTGGTTGGGCGCGAGCGCGAAGGTCGGGCGGCCGATCGCCTCGAGCGACTCTCGCGAGCGCTGGAGCGTGCCGCGCACCGGGCTGACGAGCGCGACCTCGCCGCCCTCGAGCCGCACGGCGAGCGCGCGCCAGGACCAGCCGCTCGCCACTACCTTCTCGAGGGCGAAGAGCCCCGCGCGCTCGTCGATCGGCACCCAATCTGTCGTCGCCACGCCGCTCACCCGAAGCTGCAGGTCATGAGCGCGCCGCTCACGAGCCCGTTGTTGGACTCGTCGCACTCGTTGTAGGCGCCTTCGCCCGTCCCATCGTCGTCGACGATGGCCTCGAACGTGACGTCGGGCACCGTGAAGGCGCCTCCCGCGTCCCACGTGAAGACGATCACCTCGGAGCGCCCCGGCAAGAGCAGCGTGCTGGTGCGCTCGACGCCGAGATCGACGATGGTGCCGTCGGGCAGCCGCACGCGCCCCCACACCGCGATGCCCGGCGGGACCGAGAGCGCGCCCTGGTTCCGCACCGTGACCGCGATCCGCATCGTCCCGCTCGGCAGGCACTCGCCGACCTCGATGCTCGTCACGGTGAGATCGGGCGCGTCGAAGAGCCCGCCCGGCTGCACGTTCTGGCGGAAGTTGTTGAGGCGCCCGTTGCGCCAGTTGGGCTCCTCCGCGCGCGGGACCTGCCCGTCCTCGGTGATGTTCGTGACGTGGTAGGCATGCTGATTCCAGACGCGGCGGGTGCGCACCCAGTTGTTCTCGGCGTCCTGCCACACGAAGAGCCCACCGATCGCCGCGTTGGCGGAGGCCACCGGCACGAGCACCTCGCTCTTTCCGTCGTTGTCGACGTCGACGACGATCGGCATCTCGAGCCGCGTGTTGCTGGTGTGCGAGTCGTCGCGGTAGAGGACGGCGCCGGTGCGCCCGTCGAAGATGCGGAAGCTCGTCTCGTCCGCGTAGACCACCTCGGCCGCGCCGTCGCCCTCGAAGTCGAAGACGCTCGAGCCGGTGGCGCGGCTCGAGCAGTCTTGGTTCGGGACCATCCAGAGGATGTTCTCGCGCTCGCACTCGGCCGGCAGCGGCGAGCCCGTGCAGTCGAAGTCCACGACCACGTAGAAGTCGGCGCCCGCGGTGCCGATCTCGGGCCGGCCGTCGCCGTCGAAGTCGGCGATCGTCGGCGGTCCCGACTCGTTGCCGTTGGCGCAGGGGCCGTTGCCTCGGTAGGGCATCACGTCGTCGAGGGGGACCCGCACGCGGTGGAGCTGCTCGCCGGTGTGCTGGAGCACGAAGACCTCGCCGCGGCGCACGATCACGACCTCGCCCTCGGGGTCGTCGTCGAAGTCGCCGACCGCGTTGAAGCCATCGCACGGGATGGAGCCGCCGCAGGGCGACGCGTTCCCGCCGAAGGTGAAGGTCCACACCTCGGCGCCGGTCTGCCCGTCGTAGACGGTGTTCCCGGCGATCACCTCCATGTCGCCGTCGAGATCGAGATCGGCGACCGTGGACGAGGGCCCGAGGAACGCGTTGTTGCCGACACCCGCGCTCGTGCCGACCGTGACGCGGCCGTCCCAGACGACCTCGCCGTTGAGCCCGTTGAGGACGACGTTCCCGATGATCACCTCCGGCGCGCCGGCTCCGTCGAGATCCGCGAGCGACGGCGCGGCGCCACCGCGCGTGTGGGCGGCGCTCGGCATCGTCGGGTTGCGCCAGAGCTCGGTCCACGCGCTGCCATCGTCGGCCGTGCGCACGAACGCCCCCGCGCCGACGCGCATCGTCACGACGATCTCGGGCGCCCGCTCGTCCGGCATCGTGTCGGGGTGCAGGTTGCCGAGGGCCACGCCCGTCGAGTTGTCGATGTTGACGCCGTCGATGATGGCGTGCGTGCGCATCGTTCCGTCGGCGTTGCAGGCGCCGCTCGCGATGACGAGCCGGCCGTTGGGCGTGCAGCAATTCTGCACCGCGTAGTCGAAGGCCACGAAGACGACGTCGGGGACGTCGAGGGTGTTCGTCTCGCCGTCGCCGTTGTCGTCGGTCAGGTTCATCACGCCCGGCGTCATCACCACGTCGCCGTACGTCGCGAAGGGCCCGCTCGGCGGTTGCCAGCGACACGCCACCCGGGGCGTGAACTCTCCGACCGGCGGGTGGAACTCGCAGACCTCGATCGCGTCGCGCGGCACGCAGCGCATCAGGCTCAGCTCGCAGTAGTCGTCGACGTCGCACTCCTCGGTGAACTCGCACGGCTCGCCGAGATCGACGCAGGCCGCGCCGAGGCACGCCTGCTCCGCGCTGCAGCAGAGCTCGTCCATCGCGCCGCAGCGCCGCGCCTCGTCCGCGCACTCCGCCACGCAGCGGTCGTCGAGGCACTCCTCGCCGCCCTCGCAGCACTCGCCGCCGCAGATCGGCTCGCCGCTGCAGTCGAGCCGGCACACGCCGCCGCTGCAGGCCTCGCCCGCCGCGCAGCACAGGCCGCTGCAGCGATCGCGCCCGTCGCCGCAGAGCCCGCCGCCGTCCTCGTCCCCTCCGCCGTCGGCGCGAGCGACGCAGACCCCGTCGCTGCATCGGAGGCCGTCGCCGCACTCCGCGTCCGAGTCGCAGGGCGTGCCCTCGATGGGACCGGCGCAGTCGCAGCTGGCGAGCGAGAGCGTGAAGAGGACCAGCGCAGCGCGAGCAAGCATGGTGGCGCCATTCTACACCAGCTGCGCCTGCGCCCGGTCCGCTCGACCAAGTGACCGAGCGCGAGTCGGCGACACACGGGCAAGACCGTTCGTGCTGAGCGAGCCATCGCCGAAGGCGATGGCGTAGTCGAAGCACGCCAGCGGCCGAGTCGCTCAGGAGCGAGGTGCCTCAACCCTTCGTCCTTAGCCGGCGCAAGGCCGAGCCCTTCGACTGCGTTCAGGGCTCACCGGGGAGCCGCGGCCTCACGCCCTTCGACTACGCAGCCTGCGGCTGCGCGCTCAGGGCGAACGGGGGAGCGTTCCCTCACTCCTGCTCTGCCGCCGGATCGCGACCGGGCATTCAGATCTCGCGCCGCACGACCGCGACGCCGTCGGTGACCCGGTCGCTCGGGTGCACGATGACCTCGTCGCCCTCCTCGAGGCCCGCGCGCACCTCGACCTCGACGCCGTTGCGCGCGCCGGTCTCGATCGGCACGCGCGTCGCGACGCCCTCGCGCGCGACCATGACCGCCCAGCCCTCGTCGAGCCGGAACACCGCCGTCGACGGAACGATGAGCACGCCCTCGACCTCCGACACCACGATGCGCGCCTCCACGCGGAAGCCGTCTCCGAGCGCCGCCCAGCGCTCGCGCGGCGTGTCGAGATCGATGAGCACGTTCACGCGCTGCTCCTCGACGCCGAGCGCCGACACCTGCGTGAACGCCGAGGGCTCGATGATGCGCACCCTCCCCTCCAGCGCCTCGCCGCCGCCCCAGCGATCGAGCGTCACCCGCGCGCCGATGGGGATCCGCACCGCGTCGCTCGTGAGCACGTCGACCGCGATCTCGAGCGCCCCCGGATCGCCGAGCTCGAGGAGCGACGCCCCGGCCTGCACCACGCCCGCGCTCTCCTGGATGACCCTCAGCACCACGCCGTCGACCGGCGCCGTCACCTCGAGCTGCTCCTGCTCGGC
Organism: Pseudomonadota bacterium; assembly: GCA_023427125.1. Classification (GTDB taxonomy): domain Bacteria; phylum Myxococcota_A; class Polyangia; order Polyangiales; family Sandaracinaceae; genus JAEZBP01. The sequence continues at coordinate 6,016 of JAEZBP010000909.1, forward strand.
GGAGGCCACCCGCGGCTCGAAGCGGCCGAGCGCGGCGCGCGCGACCTCGGCCTCGTGC
>JAEZBP010000480.1 GCA_023427125.1 Pseudomonadota bacterium
GGCTGGAGCCGCGCCTCGACGCCGAGGTGCAGGAGATGCCGCCCGAGTTCTACACGCACTTCGTGACCAGCGTCGGCGCGGTCACGCTGCCTCGCGCCAACGACGCGCTGCGAGCGCGGCTCTCGCACGAGGATCTCTCGATCGTGCTGGTCGCGACGGCGGCGCCGCTCCTCGAGCGACTCGAGAAGCTGCCGGGCGTGCGCGAAGTCTCGGTCGTGCGCTTCGACGCGCTCTGACGCGCCCCGCGCGAAGCCGACGAGAGATCTCTCGATACGGGAGTGTCTCGACGCGGAGTGACGCGATGCAGCAAAGAATTTCAAGGAAACGCGTGCGCTGACGTGGTGGCGTGAGCGCGTCGTTCTCGCTAGGCTCCGCGCCCTCTGGAGGAACGATGGGCTCTCTCGCTACGCAGCCCGCCGAGGCCCCCGCTCCGCGCGACGAGCTCGCGCGGATGTTCCACTCGATGCAGCTCATCCGGCGCATCGAGGAGGAAGCGGCGCGCGCCTACGTGCAGGGCAAGATCGGCGGCTTCCTCCACCTCTACATCGGTCAGGAGGCGATCGCGGCCGGCACCGAGGCGGCCATCGAGAAGACCGACAACATCCTCACGACATATCGCGACCACGGCTTCGCGCTCTGCCGGGGCACGAGCGCGCGCGCCGTGATGGCGGAGCTCTACGGCAAGGACACCGGCTGCTCGCGCGGCCTCGGTGGCTCCATGCACATGTTCGATCGCGAGAACCGCTTCTTCGGGGGCCACGCGATCGTCGGAGGGCACGTGGCGCTCGCGGCCGGCATCGCGTTCAAGGCGCAGTACCTGAACGAGAAAGAGGTCACCCTCTGCTTCTTCGGTGAGGGCGCCACGAACATCGGCGGCTTCCACGAAGGGATGAGCCTCGCCGGCCTCTGGAAGCTCCCGATCGTGTTCGTGTGCGAGAACAACGAGTACTCGATGGGCACCCCGCTCAAGCGGACGATGCCGATCACCGACCTGACCGACAAGGCGGCCGGCTACGGCATGGCGCGCGACCGCTTCGAGGGGCACGACGTGCTCCAGGTCAAGGAGCGCATCGGTCAGGCGGTGGCGCGCGCCCGCAGCGGCGACGGACCGACGCTGATCGAGATCCGCACCTACCGCTTCCGCGGCCACTCGATGAGCGATCCGGGCAAGTACCGCACGAGCGAGGAGGTCGAGGAGCGCAAGCAGAAGCACGACCCGGTGCGGGTAGCGCGCCAGCGGCTCCTCGATGCGGGCGTCTCCGAGGACGCCCTTGGCCGGGTGGACACCGAAGTCGAGGACGAAGTGCAGGACGCCATCCGGTTCGCCGACGAGAGCGAGCCGGCGAAGATGGAGTCCGTGTGGCAGTACATCACCGCTCCGAGCAGGCAGGCTTGATGGCGATGCGAGAGATCCGTTACCGAGAGGCGTTGCGCGAGGCGATGGCCGAGGAGATGCGCCGCGATCCGCGCGTCTTCATCCTCGGCGAAGAGGTCGGGCACTACCAGGGTGCGTACAAGGTGACGCAGGGGCTGCTCGACGAGTTCGGCGAGCGCCGCGTGATCGACACGCCGATCGCCGAGGCGGGCTTCTCGGGGATCGCGATCGGCGCCGCGATGGCCGGGCTGCGCCCGATCGTCGAGTTCATGACCTGGAACTTCTCGCTCGTTGCGTACGATCAGATCGTGAACAACGCCGCGAAGATGTACCAGATGAGCGCGGGTCAGTTCCCGATCCCCGTGGTGTTCCGCGGACCGAACGCGTCGGCGCGACAGGTCGGCTCGCAGCACAGCCACGCGGTCGAGCCGTTCTATACGAACGTGCCCGGCCTGTACGTCGCGTACCCCTCCACCCCGCGGGACGCCAAGGGTCTCCTCAAGACCGCGATTCGCGACGACAATCCGGTCGTGTTCCTCGAGGGCGAGACGCTCTACAGCGTCAAGGGCGAGGTGCCGGACGAGGAGGAGCTGATCCCCTTCGGGCAGGCACGCGTGGCGCGGGAGGGCAAGGACGTCACCGTGGTCGTCTGGGGCCGCCCCTACCCCACGGTGATGAAGGTCGCCGAGGAGCTCGCCGCCGACGGCGTGAGCGTGGAGGTCATCGACCCGCGCACGCTGCGCCCGCTGGACCACGCCACGATCGTGGAGTCGGTGAAGAAGACCAACCGCTGCGTGGTGGTGCACGAGCACTGGGAGCACGGAGGTCCGGGCGCGGAGATCGTCGATCGGGTGCAGCGCGAGGCCTTCGACTGGCTCGACGCGCCGGTGCTGCGCGCGACCAACCTCGACGTGCCGATGCCCTACGCGCTTGATCTCGAGAACGAAGTGATCGTGACCGAGGCGCGGATCCGCGAGGCGATCCGCAAGGTCCTCTATCTGGATTGAAGGGGAAGAGGGGCGCATGGCGAAGATCGTTGGGCTGCCGAAGCTCTCGCCCACCATGGAAGAGGGCACTCTCGCCCGTTGGGCGATCAAGGAAGGAGATCGCTTCGCCGTCGACGATCTCATCGCGGAGATCGAGACCGACAAGGCCACGATGGAGTGGCGCGCGTTCGATCCCGGCGTGCTCCTGAAGGTCCTCGCGGAGGAGGGCGCGGTGCTCGAGCCGGACGCGCCCGTCGCGATCGTCGGCGAGGCCGGCGAGGACATCGGCCCCCTGCTCGCCCAGCTCGGCGAGGGTGGGGCGGACGTCAACGGGAAGGAGGCCGAGGCGCCCGCGGTGGAAGCGAAGCCGACCGCGAAGGAGGCCGAGGCCGTCCCGGCGAGCCCCAAGCCGACCCCCAAGCCGGCCGCTCGCGGCCGAGCGCTCGCGTCGCCTCTGGTCCGGCGGCTCGCGCGCGAGCACGACATCGAGCTCTCCACCGTCGAGGGCAGCGGCCCTGGCGGGCGCATCATCAAGCGCGACATCGACGCGGTGATCGCGGAGGGCCCTCGCGCCAAGGCGCCCGCGCCCGCGCCGACCGAGGCCGGCCGGCAGCCGCCGCGCGTCGAGAAGCTCTCCTCGATGCGCCGCACCATCGCGCGTCGCCTCAGCGAGTCGAAGCAGACCGTCCCGCACTTCTATCTCACGATGGACGTGGACGCGGGCCCGCTCATGGAGGCGCGCGCGCAGATCAACGCGGAGCTCGAAGGCGACGGCGAGAAGGTCTCTGTGAACGACCTCGTCATCAAGGCCTGCGCGGTGGCGCTCCGCCGCGTGCCCGAGGTGAACGCGAGCTTCGCGGGCGACTCGCTCCACTTCCATCAGGTCGTCGATATCTCGATGGCGGTCGCGATCCCGGACGGCCTCGTCACGCCGGTGATCCGAGACGCCGATGTGAAGGGCGTCCGGCAGATCGCGCGCGAGGCACGCGAGCTCGCGGGCCGCGCGCGGAACAAGAAGCTCGCGCCCGAGGAGATGCAGAACGGCACCTTCAGCGTGTCGAACCTCGGGATGTTCGGCATCGAGGACTTCGCCGCGGTCATCAACCCGCCCGAGGGCGCGATCCTCGCCGTCGGCGTGGTGCGCGAGGAGCCCGTGGTGAAGGGCCGCCAGATCGTGGCCGGCATGCGCATGCGGATGACGCTCAGCTGCGATCACCGCGTCATCGACGGAGCGCTCGGGGCGCGCTGGCTCGCCGCCCTGCGCAGCATCCTCGAGAAGCCCGTGCTGATGCTCATCTGAGCTGGCTGTGCGCGCGCTTCGCGGGCGCGCGGCCGAGCTGCGTGGCGCCTTCCGTCCAGTTGGCGCTTCCCGTCCCCGGTGTCCGGCCGAGGGTGAGCTGCTCCGCTCGCCGTTGTCCCGAGCCCGATGGTGTCCGGTCCCGCCGATCTCTCCCAGTTTCGTCGCAGCTAACGCTCCCGGTGGCGGAGCCGGGACGAGCGGCGCGACGGTGTCCCATCTTGCGTGCGGCTGACGGTAGAGATCGCGAGACGGG
>JAEZBP010000506.1 GCA_023427125.1 Pseudomonadota bacterium
GCGTGCGGGAGGCCGGCCTCGCGGATCCGCGCCTTCATCGCGAGCTTGTCGCGCCAGAGGAGCGCGCGATCGGGGGTGGCGCCGAGCACACCGTACGCCATGCGGAGCGCCGCGGCCGGGACCACCGCCCGCTCGACGAGCGCGATCACCGCGTCCGGCGGGCGAGCCCCGAGCAGCGCGCGCGCGCCGCGGAGGCACGAGGACGGATCGTCGAAGCTCACCTCGGCGGTCCCCGGGCCGCGAGGCTTCGCGCGGTCCCCCGCGCGACTCGGAGGCCTCGCGTCGTCCAGCCCGAACGCCTCTGCGCCGAGCCGCTCTGCCGCGGCCAGCGCCCCCCGGCGCCGCCCCAGGAAGAGGAGACGAAGAGCGGTCACGAAAGCTCCGGCTTGGCGACTCGGCTCGCGCCGCGCGAGCGCCCTCAGCGTACCGCAGCACCCGTGCCGGCATGCAAGGCCCCTCTCGACGGTGGCGCTTGGGCGTGTATGCTCGGCCTCTCCGCGGGCGCCCGAGATCAACGAAGAGGAGACTCGTCTTGGCCGAACGCCCCGCCGCACCCGATCCCCTCCGGGGCCGAACGCTCATCGGCATCGCCGAGCGCATCGAGCTGCCCGACTGGGGTGTGGCCCGGCTGCGGGTGAAGATCGACACGGGCGCGCGGACGAGCGCGCTCCACGTCGACGGCATCGAGGAGCTCCCCGGCGATCGCGTGCGCTTCTGGATCATCCTCGATCGCAAGCGCGGCAAGCGGCGCGAGGTGGAGGCCGAGGTCGCGCGGGTGGCGAGGGTGCGCTCGAGCAGCGGGCGCGCGGAGAAGCGCGTCTTCGTGTCGACGCGCATGCGCCTCGGCGGCGTCGAGAAGCAGATCGAGATAAGCCTCGCGAGCCGCGAGCCGATGATCTTCCGGATGCTGCTCGGGCGGACCGCGCTCGGCCACGACTTCCTGGTCGATCCCGCGCACCGCTACCTGACGACCCCGCCGGAGCTGAAGAAGAAGAAGGCGATCAAGGTGGGCCGATGAAGATCGTGATCCTCTCGCGTTCGCGGCACTCCTACAGCACGCGCAGGCTCCGCGAGGCGTGCCTGGTGCGCGGCCACACGGTGCGCGTGCTCGACACGATGCGCTTCTCGATGGCGGTCGAGCGCGGCAACCCGCGGCTCCTCTACCGGGACAAGCCGCTGAGCCGCTACGACGCGGTGATCCCGCGCATCGGCGCGTCGATCACGTTCTACGGCACCGCGGTCGTGCGGCAGTTCGAGCAGATGGGCGTCTTCACGCTCTCGAGCTCGCACGCGATCTCGGTCTCGCGCGACAAGCTGCGCGCGCTGCAGGTGCTGAGCCGGCACACGATCGGCATCCCTCCGACCGCGTTCGTGCGCGATCGGCAGTCGGTGATGGCCGCGATCGAGCGGCTCGGGGGCGCGCCGGTGATCGTGAAGGTGCTCGAGGGCACCCAGGGCGTCGGGGTGATCCTGGCCGAGACGAGCGAGGTCGCCGCGGCGATCATCGAGACGCTGCAGGGCGCCAAGCAGAACGTGCTGATCCAGCGCTTCGTGAAGGAGAGCCGGGGGCGCGACATCCGCGCGTTCGTGGTCGGCGGGCACGTGGTCGCGGCGATGCGGCGCGTCGCGCAGGGCGGCGAGTACCGCAGCAACATCCACCGCGGCGGGCGGACCGAGACCGTGCGGCTCGATCCCGAGTACGAGCGGACGGCGATCCACGCGGCGCAGATCATGGGCCTGCGCGTGGCGGGCGTGGACATGCTCGAGTCGGAGGACGGGCCGCAGGTGATGGAGGTGAACTCGTCGCCCGGCCTCGAGGGGATCGAGACGACCACCGGCGTCGACGTCGCCGGGAAGATCATCGAGCACATCGACGATCAGTTCCTCCTGCCCGAGGTGGACATCACGCAGCGGCTCACGCTCGACAAGGGCTACGGCGTGGCGGAGTTCCAGATCACGCGCTCGAGCGAGCTGCGCGATCGCACGCTGGCCGACCTCGCGCTCGGCGATCGCGACGTGACGGTGCTCAGCATCCAGCGCGGCAGCGTGGTGATGCCGACCCCCCGCGGCGACACGAAGATCCTGCTCGGCGATCAGCTGGTCTGCTACGGCAAGAACCTGGCGCTGAAGCAGCTCATCCCGCGCGACGCCCGCGGCCGCCGCAAGCGCACCAAGGCCAAGCGCGCCTCGGCCCGCGCCGAGCACCGCGACGCGCACCTCGACGACGAAGTCTGAGCAGCGTCCTAGCTAGCTGCGGCGCGAGCGGATCATGTCCATGAGGGGCTCGATGCCCTCGCGGCGATCGAAGGGCGTGAGCGCGAGGCCCTGCTCCTGCGCGGCGGCGAGCGCCGCCATGCCGTAGGGGAGGTCCGCGCCCCACACGGCCTTCACCACGTCGGCCGCGACGCCGGCGAGCCGGCTCGCGAGCGCGCCGGGCTCGATGGCCGGGAAGTCCGACCCGTCGAGCAGCACGAACGCCGGCGCGATGGTGTCGAGGCGCTCGGCGAGCATCGCGTCGTCCGTCGCCAGCACCGCGCTCATCACGTGCGGCCCGAGCGCCGCCGCCAGCTTGTCCGCGAACGCGCGCGAGCCGGCGAGCACGTAGACCGGCAGCGTCTCCGAGCTCAGCTCCACGCTGCGCGTCGTGTCGTCGTGGCGGCTCGGGCGCCTCCGAGTGGGCTTCGGCGCCGCGCCGATCGCGCGCAGCATCAGCTCGAGCTGATCGAGCAGCGACTGCGCCGTCTCCTCGCCGAGCCGCTCGACGAGCCGCCGCATGAGCGGGCCGCGCACGAGCGCCAGCACGTCCTCGGGCGAGCCGGGCACGCCGCCCGCCTCCTGCATCGCGTCGAAGAGCACGGAGGAGGCCGTGGCGGGGTGCAGCACGCCCTCGACGGTCTCGCGGATCAGCCGGATCTCGGGTGCTTCACGCGCCATGAGGCTGCTCGGACGCTAGCACGGTCGAGATGCCTAGATTCTCTCGACGAACTCGTCGTCGTACTGGCCGGCGCGCAGGCTCTCGTGGTTCACCGCCTTGCGCACCAGCCGGAGGTTCGTGACGACCGGGGCGAGGTGGATCTCCGCGAGGATGCGGTCGAGCATCAGGAGCGCGTCGTGCCGCGTCGGCGCGTAGGTGGTGACCGAGGCGATCATCGGATCGAAGGCGGACGAGATGGCGCTGCCGATCTTCACGCCGGTCTCGATGCGCACCTTGCCCTGCGGCGCCGGCGGCCAGCGCGTCTGATCGGTGCGGCTCTCGAAGGGGCGGCCGCTCCGGGGATCGAGGGCGGCGTCGACGCGCGCGAGGAACGCCCAGCCGGTGGGCTCGACGCGCCAGGCCTCCTTCGGGATCGGCTCGCCCGACGCGAGCGTGAGCGAGAGCTCGACCAGATCGAGGTTGCAGCACATCTCGGTCGTCGTGTGCTCGACGGTGAGGCCCGGCGCGAGCCCGGTGAAGTAGAAGGTGCCGTCCGCGTCGAGCAGGAACTGGCAGCTCGCGAGGCCGGTGCAGCCGAGCGCCATCGCGATCTCCGACGACGCGTCCCAGATCGCGCCGCGCACCGCCTGCGTGTAGTGGAGCTGATCGAGGGCGATGGCCGGCGACTCGGTGACCAGGCGGCGCATGCCTTTTCGCAGGCTCACCTCGCGATCGCCGAGCACCAGCGCCTCGGTGCCGTTGACGACGAGCTGCACCTCCACGTGGCGCGCGCGCTCGACCCAGCGCTCGAGGTAGGCGCCGCCGATCGCGTCGAGGGGGCCGAGCCCGTCGAGGGCGTCGCTGAGCGCGGCCACGTCGTGCACGACCGGCAGCTGATCGGGCTCGCCGAAGCCGCGCGCCGGCTTCACCACCACGGAGTAGCCGATGGCGTCCACGTCCTCGAGCGCCTGCTGCGC
>JAEZBP010000518.1 GCA_023427125.1 Pseudomonadota bacterium
TACTCGAGCTGGTTGTCCGCGAGCGTCGCCTGGTTGAACGGGATCACCCGGGGAGCCATTCTTGCGCCCGAAGATACCATGGGTCGGCGCCGTTCGAGCGCGGCGGACGAGCTTGCGCCGCTCAGCCGGTCGGGCGCGCGTCGAGCCGGAGGCGGCGCCGCGGCCCTCGGTGTCCCCGACCCGCGACCGGCGCGCGCGCATCCTGCTGGTCGACGACGAGCCCATGGTGCTGCGGGTGCTCTCGCAGCTCCTCTCGCGGAGCTACGAGGTCGAGCGCGCCGACGGCCTGGTCGGGGCGACGACGCTGCTCGCGAAGGGCGAGCCCGTGGATGTCATCCTCTGCGACATGATGATGCTCGACGGGACGGGCGTGGACGTCCACGCGTGGATGCGCGCAAACCGCCCCGAGCTCCTGCCGCGCATGATCTTCATGACGGGCGGCACGTTCACGCCGAAGGCGCGCGCGTTCCTCGCCGACGTCGCCGCGCACCACCTCGTGAAGCCGTTCTCGCTGCGCGAGCTCGACGAGCTGATCTCGAAGCTCCTCGGGTAGCACTCCTCGCTGCGTGACTCATCGACGGATCTGCGCGGCGAGGGCGCGCAGCGCGCGGCGGAGCGCGCGCATCGCGGCGGGGACGCTCGGGTAGCCTGCCGCGACCGCCGCCTCTGCCCAGGCCCTGCGTTCGCGGATCCGCGCATCGATGAGCGCGCGGTCCTGAGCGCTCAGCTCGGCGAGCGCGCCCGCGTTCTCCTCGACGAAGCGGGTGAGCGCGAAGGCTGCGCTCTCGTAGGGTCGCGGGCCCTCGAGGTAGCTCTTCACCGCCGAGCGCAGCGCATCGTCGGTGAGCGGCGGAGCGGCGGGCAGATCCGCCGAGAGCGCGCTCTTCAGCGCGGGGCTCAGCTCCCCCTCGAGCTCGAGCAGCTCGAGCGAGAGCGGGAGCTCGCGCGCCAGCTCGCCGCGCAGCTCGCTCACGAGCGACACGGCGCGAGGCGAGACCGCGCGCACCATGACGGCCGCCGGCTCACCGGTGCGCGCGCCGCGCGCGACGCCGACGCGCACGAGCTCGTAGCCGAGCGAGCGCCGAAAGCGCAGCACCTCGGGCGTCGCGCCGAAGAGCGTGCCGAAGAGGTCCGGCGCGTACGTGCGGTGCACGTGCTCGACCAGCGTCGACGCGAGGCCGTGCCGCCGGAGCTCGGGGTGCACCGCGATGCGCACGCTGCGCACCATGCTCAGCGGCCCGGCGTCGGGCCGGCTCGAGTGGCAGACGAGCGTGTCGGCGAGCGCATGCCCGCGGATCCGCGTCGCGCCTCGCGCCAGCGCGCTCGAGAGCTCGGGCGAGAGGCCGCCCTCCATCGCGACCAGCGTCGCGGCGACGACCTGCCCGCGATGCAGGAGCGCGTGCATCGCGAGGTTCGGCGCATCGAGCAGCCGGTGCAGATCGCTCGGCGTCGTGCGGTAGTGCGCCTGCACCAAGAGACCGAAGAGCTCGCGCAGGGTGCGCGGGTTCTCCGCGAGTCGATCGCGATCGAAGACGACGTGCTCGAGCTCGCCGAGATCCACCTCATCCAGGTGCGCGGGCTCGGCGTCGAGGGCGAGGATGTCGAAGAACGTGCGCTCGAGCGGATCGCCTGCGGCCCAGCGGATCGGCTCCTCGAGCGTGAAGCGAAGGAGCGGCCGCGGCTGCTCTTCGGCCCACGCGAGGAAGCGCAGCGAGAAGCCTCGGCCGGTCCCCTCGTAGCCGTGCACGGTGCTCGCGAAGGCGATGTGTGCGCGCGGATGGCGCCGCACGAGCCGCGTCAGGAGCGGCACCGGGAGCTGCGCCGCCTCGTCGACGACGATCACGTCGAAGCGCTCGGCGCCGCGCGCCAGCTCGAAGAGCGGCACGAAGCCCACGGCGCCCTCCGGCGCGAAGCGCAGCACCTCGAGCGCGGCCTCGGCGCTCGGCGCGGTCAGGACCACTCGCAGCGGCCGGCGCGAGAGCGCCTCCTTCAGCGCGAGCCCGAGCGCGCTCGACTTGCCGCGGCCGCGATCGGCGAGGATCGACGCGAGGGCAGGCGTCTCGGAGGTGAAGGTCTCGGCGAGCCGCTCGATCAGCGCGTGCTGCGAGGCCGTCCCGCTCGCGTCGTGCGCGGCCGGCGCGAGCGGCGCGAGCGCACACGGACCGAGACCGCGCTCGAGCCGGCGCCAGAAGCGCGTGCCCACGTCGGCTTCGCGAAACGGGTAGGTGACCAGCGCCGGCTGCGGCGGCGGCGCCTCAGGCATCCGGAGGACGAGGCAGCCCCCTCCCCACACGAGCCCCTGGCACTGCCCGAGCACGTCGGCGTCGAGCCCGTCATGCAGATCGATCACCACCGCGTCGAACGCGCGCCCGAGCAGCGAGCGCGCCCCCTCCGCATGGACGAAGCGCACATCCTCCTCGCGGCTCACCCACGCGACCGCGTCGTCGCCGAGCCCCTCGAGCAAACCCAGCGCCTCGGCGCGGGTCTCCTCCCGGGCTCCGCGCACGACCATGCATCGGCGGTGGCGCTTCACGGCCACGGACTCTCGACGCTCCACCCACCCGCGGCAAGTCGACCCGTTGCGGCGCAGAGAGCGCGCACACATGCTCCGCCCCGCGTGCGCGCAGCAGCCCGAGCCCAGGAGGCCGATGTCGCACCGGCCGAGCCTCCCTCGCCGGGCCTCGCGCGGCTCTGGGGCCTGAGCAGCTTCGGCTTCTCGATCCCGATGGTGCACGCGGTGATGGAGCCCGGCCTGCTCGGCGCGAAGGTCATCGAGCTCGCGCCGGGCGATCGCAACACCGCCCTCGGCGCGCTCACCTTCGCCGGCCTCTTGGTCGCGGTCGTCGCGCAGCCGATCGTCGGGGCGATCTCCGATCGCACCCGCTCGCGCTTCGGCCCGCGGCTGCCCTGGATGGCGATCGGGTGCGTGATCTGCGCGCTCGCCGGCGCGCTCACCGTCCTCGCGCCGGCGTTCTGGCTCTTGCTGCTCGCCTACGCGCTCGTTCAGCTCGGCACCAACACCATCCAAGGCCCCTGGCAGGCCGTCGTCCCCGACGAGGTCCCTCGCCACGGCCACGGGCGCGCCGCCGCGATCAAGTCGGTGCTCGAGATGGCCTCCGCCGTCGCCGGCCGCGCCGCGACCGGCGAGCTCCTCGCGCAGGAGCCCGCGTGGGGCCGCGGCGTCCTCTGGCTCGCGCTCGCGATAGCCGGCGCCTCGCTCGCCGCCGCCCTCGTGATCACCGCGCTCGCGCTGCGGGCCCGCGTGAGCAAGGAGCGAAGCGGAGTGGCCGCCCCCCCCCCCCCGCCAAACCAAACGACGCCCCGGGGGGGGGGG
>JAEZBP010000579.1 GCA_023427125.1 Pseudomonadota bacterium
GTCGCGCCGGCGCGAGGCCTCGACGCGTGTTGCATCCCCCGGCCTCGCGCGAGACCCTCCGCGCCATGACCGAGCTGACGACGATGACCTACGCGGTCGAGGGCCGCGTCGCGCGCATCACGCTGAACCGACCCGCGCGGGGGAACGGGATCACCCTCGCGATGCCGCGCGAGCTCGCCGCGTGTGTGGAGCGCGCGGATCTCGATCCCGCCGTGCACGTGATGGTGCTGAGCGGCAACGGCAAGGGCTTCTGCGGAGGCTACGATCTCGTCGCGAGCGCCGAGGGGAACATGGCGGGAATGAGCCTCGATGGCCCGGATGGCTCGCCGCTCGATCCCCGCGTGATCGGCGCGAACCACGACCCGAGCGAGACGTGGGATCCGGTCGTCGACTACCAGATGATGAGCCGCAACGTCCGCGGCTTCATGAGCCTCTTCCACGCGGACAAGCCGGTGATCTGCAAGGTCCACGGCTTCTGCGTCGCGGGCGGCACCGACATGGCGCTCTGCAGCGATCTCCTGGTCATCGCGAGCGACGCGAAGATCGGCTACCCGCCGGCGCGCGTGTGGGGTGTGCCGACGACGATGGTCTGGGCGCACCGCATCGGCATCGAGAAGGCCAAGCGGCTGCTCTTCACGGGCGACTGCCTCAGCGGCCGCGAGGCGGTCGAGTGGGGGCTCGCCATCGAGCACGCGCCGGCCGAGTCGCTCGACGAGCGCGTCGAGATCCTCGCAGCGCGGATCGCGCGGGTGCCGATCAACCAGCTCGTGATGCACAAGAAGGTGATCAACCAGACTGTGATGGCCCAGGGCCTCCACGCCGGGCAGGTGATGGGCGTCTTCTTCGACGGAATCGCGCGGCACACCAAGGAGGGCTACGGCTTCGCCGCACGGGCGATGGCCGAGGGCTTCAAGACCGCGGTGAGCGAGCGGGACGAGCCCTTCGGCGACGCCGGCCCCTCGACCTTCAAGGGCTGAGAGGCTCCTACGGTGCGAGCAGCGAGTCGTCCTCGGCGGAGACCCCGTCGCGGAAGAGCTCGATCAGCGCGGGGACCGCGCGGCCGGTCGTCTCCGCGTCGGCGCGGACGGAGGCGCGCACGCGGGTGCCGCTGGCCTCGACCCGCGCGCGCTCGGCGAGGTGGCGCAGCGGGAGCGAGTCCTCGGAGCTCCCGACCGCGCGCACCATGCCCTCGATGATCACCGCGACCATCGCCGCGGTCGAGGGATCGTCGAGCTCCGCGGTGACATCGAGCGAGAGCGGACCGTCGAGATCGGCCCGGCCCGCGATCGAGACGAGGAGCCCGTCGCCCTCCTCGTCGCCGCCGAAGCTCTGTCGGGCGATGGCCAGCCCGATCGTCGCTCGCTCGATCTCGAGCTCCTCGATGAGCCCGCGCACCGAGCGCGGCCAGCGCGGCGCGCCGCTCGCCATGTGCGTCCGCGCGATGACGCCCTCCATGTGGGCCCGCGTCCCCGTGAGCACCAGCGTGTCGGGCCGCAGCTGCGAGACGGTGGTCGGATCGCCCGGCGTGCCGGCGACCCACACGCGCTGGCCGCGCACGTCGATAGGCACCGACCGCTCGGGCGCGCTCGCGTCGAGCTGCTCGATCTCGTCGGGGCGGTAGTCGCCGCGCGCGAAGAGCAGGAGCTCCTCCTCGCCGTCCTCGGCGGCGGCGGGGAGTATCGCGACGAGCATCAGATCGGTGCGCTCGAGCACCGACGCAAAGCTCTCCCGGAGCGCGTCATCCTCGACCTCGCCGAGCAGCTCGCGGAAGAGCGGCTCGAGCGCGGCGTGATGCGGTGAGCGTCGCAGGCGCTCCAGATCGATCCGGAGGAACCCGAGCGTGTCGAGCGGCAGCAGCGTCGCCCAGTCGAGCGGCTCGTCCGCGCGGACCGGAGGAGGTGCGACCGGCTCGACAACTTGGCGCGCCGGGGCCCCGCACGCTGCCAGCGCGAGGACGACGATCACAAGGGTCGCTCGGGCGCGCATCAGTCCCTGCGGATGCCGAGCGACTTCAGCTTCTTGTAGAGGTGGCTGCGCTCGAGGCCGAGATCGGCGGCGGTGTTCGTCGCGTGCCCGCCGTGGTGCTCGAGCGAGCGTGTGATCAGGTCTCGCTCGACCTCGTCCATCATGTCGCGCAGCGGGACACCGGGCCGGTAGTAGCCGCCGCCACCGCCGCCGCCGCCGGCGATCGGCAGGAGCGCGCGGGCGTGGCTCTCGTCGATCGAGTCGCCCGGCGTGAGGATCACGAGGCGCTCGATGAGGTTTCGCAGCTCGCGGACGTTGCCCGGATAGTCGTAGCGGCAGAGCAGCTCGAGCGCGCCCTTGGTGACGGACTTCTCGCGGCGGTCGTTGTTCGCGCAGGCCTGCTGAAGGAAGTATCCGACGAGCGTCGGGATGTCCTCCGAGCGCTCGCGCAGCGGCGGGACGCGGAGCGGCACGACGTTGAGGCGATCGAAGAGGTCGGCGCGGAAGCGGCCCTCCTCGATCTCCTTCGTGAGCGGCTTGTTGGTCGCCGCCACCACCCGGACGTTCACGTGGATCAGCTGGTTGCCGCCGACGCGCTCGAGCTCGCCCTCCTGCAGGACGCGCAGGAGCTTGGCCTGCATCGGCGCGGGCATGTCGCCCACCTCGTCGAGGAAGAGGGTGCCCTCGCTCGCGCGCTCGAACTTGCCGCGGCGCTGCTTGGTCGCGCCGGTGAACGCGCCGGCCTCGTGCCCGAAGAGCTCGCTCTCGATGAGCTCGGCGGGGACCGCCGCGCAGTTCAGCTTCTCGAGCGGGCCCTCGGCGCGCTTCGACCCGACGTGCACCGCGCGCGCGACCAGCTCCTTGCCGGTGCCGCGCTCGCCCATCACCAGCACCGCGGCGTTGGCGCTCGCCGCGAGCTGGATCTGATCCTTGAGCTGGCGCATCGGGCCGCTCTCGCCGAGCAGGCCGTCGAAGGAGCCGGTGCGGGCGCGCAGCTCCTCGTTCTCGACCTCGAGCTTGCGCAGCGCGAGCGCGCGCGAGAGCGAGATGAGCAGGCGCTCGGTGCCGATCGGCTTCTCGATGAAGTCGTGGGCGCCGAGGCGGGTGGCCTCGACGGCCGTGTCGATCGTCGCGTGGCCGCTCATCACGATGACCGGCACGTCGTTCCCTTGCTCGCGCAGCCGGCGGAGCATGGTGATGCCGTCCATCTCGGGCATCATCACGTCAAGCAGCAGCGCGTCGTAGGCGCGGGTCGCCGCCTTGTCGAGCGCGATGGCCGCGCTGCCTGCGACGTCCACCTCGTAGTCCTCGATGCGCAGCGCGCGCGAGAGCGTCGAGAGGATGTTCTTCTCGTCGTCGACGACGAGGACCGTGGCCTTACTCATGCGGGGGTGAGTATGCCACTTGCTCGTCGATTTTCGCCCCTCGGTCCGCGCTCGGGCCCGGCCGATGCGCAACAGAAGCCGACGGCGCCCAGCGGGGCTATGATGGGCGCATGGGCTCGTCCGCAAAACGCCTGCTGAACGATGCGCTCCAGCTCCCGGAGAAGGACCGTGGCGAGCTCGCCGCGCGCCTGCTCGAGAGCCTCGACGACGTCACCGAAGATCCGGCCGAGGTGCGCCGTGCGTGGGAGCTCGAGCTCGAGCGTCGTGTGCGTGAGGTTCAGGACGGAACGGCCGAGCTCGTCGACGGCGACGAGTTTCTGCATGAGCTGCGCGCGTGGCGGCCAGCCGACCGTTGACCCCGCCGCGCATTCATCGGGCCGCGCGCGCGGAGATCCTCGCCACGCTCGCACAGTACGACGCAATCGATCCGGCGCTCGCAGTCGATCTGCGGAAGCGCATCGAGGCCGCCTATCTGCGGATCGGCATGCGCCCTCTGCAATTCCCGCCGCACCTGCGCGGCACGCGCCAGTGTCTCCTCCGGCGGTTTCCCTTCTCGATCGTCTTCACTGTCGAGCCCGAGCTCGTCGTGCTCGCGTTCGCGCATCAGCGGCGCCGACCAGGTTACTGGTCGCGCCGCAAGCCATAGCGGGTGGGAAGCTCTGGCTGATCGATCGCGCAGGGGCCGTGTCGCGCGTACCCTGCTGGTCGTGGGCTCCTCCTCGATCACCCTGGTGCTGCTCGCGTGCTGCCTGCTCGCGGGGTGCTATCAGCGGCACGCGCCCTGGGAGCGCGCGGCGCCGGATGGGAGCGCCATCTCGATGCGCGTCGATGTCGGCGGGGGCTGGGCTTCCGGTGGTGGCTTCCTCGAGGTGCGCTTCGACGGCACCTACGCCGCCTCGCCCACGAACGAGCTCCGCGTCTGCACCGGGACGCTCAGCCCCGCGGCGCTCGGCCGATGGGCAGAGCTGATCGAGCGCACCGGCGCGTTCGGCCGCGACGGGGTGCAGGGCCCCGACATCGCCGACGGAGGCAGCGCGGTCGTTCGGCTCGCGTCCGAAGACGGCTCCACCACTACGTTCACGATGCTCGGTGGCCCCGCCGCCGGCTGGGATCCCGCGCTCGATGGGTTTCGGCGAGGAGCGGAGGAGCTCTGGGCGACGCTCGACGTCGAGGGCTGTGCGCCGGCCGCGCTCGACCCGGCGACGACCTACCTCTCGGCGTGGATCCATCCCTTCGACCTGCGCGACGAGGCGCGGGGCTCCGCCAGGCTCGAGATCGCGCCCGACGGAGCGGTCCGAGGCGCCGTCGGGTTCTGGTGGTCCGAGGACGACGAGCTCGAGACCTGCGCGCCGCTCACCGAATCCGAGCTCCTTTGGGATGTCGTGCTCGCCAGCGGGCCTTTCGACGTGCGCGATCCGGACGGGTGGCGGAGCGTGGGCGTGAGCGTCTCGACCGAGGTCACGGCCGCTGACGGGACCACGCACGAACGACGGGTGTACGGCAAGATGCAGCCCTCCCGACCCGAGCAGGCCGCTCTCCAGGACGCGCTCGTCGCGCTGGTCGAGACCCACTGCCCGCCGTGAGCGAGTCGCTACCTCCGGGCCCGAGGCGTGGTAGATCCCGCCCACCATGGCCAACGGAAATGAGAGCTTCGCGGAGCTGTTCGCTCGCGAGGCGGTGAGCAGCGGGCGCTCGCGCAAGCTGTCGATGGGTGACGAGGTCGAGGGCGTCGTCGCGCACATCAGCGCCGAGGCGGTGCTGATCGATCTCGACGCGAAGCAGCAGGGCTACTTCGACCGGATGGATCTCGTCGGCCCCGACGGCGAGCTGGTCGTGAAGGTCGGCGACAAGGCGAAGGGGCGCGTCGTCGCGATCGACGCCGACGGCTCCGAGATCAAGCTGGCCACCGCGCTCGGCAAGGAAGCGGGCAAGCAGCAGCTCTTCCTCGCGCTCGAGCAGCAGATCCCGATCGACGGGAAGATCGTCGCCATCAACAAGGGCGGCGCCGAGGTCGAGGTGGCCGGGCTGCGCGGCTTCTGCCCGAAGTCGCAGCTCGACATCCGCTTCGTCGAGGACCCGAACACACTGATCGGGCAGGTGCTCCGCTTCGAGGTCGTCGAGATCAAGGATCGCGACGTGGTGCTCTCACGGCGACGGCTGATGGAACGCGAGGCGAGCGCCGCGCGCGAGGCCATCCAGTCGAAGCTCGAGGAGGGCGCGACGATGCGCGGCCGGGTCACGCAGGTGCGCGAGTTCGGCGCCTTCGTGGACGTCGGTGGCGTCGAGGGGCTCATCCCGATGCGCGAGCTGAGCCACGACCGCGTGCAGCGCGCCGAGGACGTGGTCACCGTCGGCGACGTCGTCGAGGTGAAGATCCTCAAGCTCGAGCACGAGCCCGACCCGAAGCGTGGGGGCGAGAGGCTCAAGATCACCCTCTCACTCAAGGCGCTCGCCGGCGATCCTTGGGCCGGCGCGCTCACGATCGCGCCGGTCGGGCAGGTCGTCGCCGGACAGGTCACGCGCATGACCGAGTTCGGCGCCTTCGTGCGGCTCGCGCCCGGCGTCGAGGGCCTCTTGCACATCTCGGAGCTCAACGCGCGCGCGACGCGGCCCGAAGACGCGCTCGAGATCGGCGAGCAGCTGCTCCTGGTCGTGAAGGACGTGGATCTCGCGCGCCGCCGCATCTCGCTGGCGCTCTCCGAAGAAGGCGCGAAGCCCGGCGAGAAGGCCAAGGACATGCGCCCGGTGCTCAACGCGATCGTCAACGCGACGGTCGAGAAGCACGAGCGCTTCGGCGTCTTCGTGCAGGTGGCGGGCACGCAGGGCCGAGCCGGCCGCGGCCTCGTCCCGAACGCCGAGCTCGCGCTGCGCGCCGGCTCCGACGTGCGCAAGGATCTCCCGCTCGGCACGACCATCCGCGCGAAGGTGATCGACGCGACCGACGGCCGGCTGCGCCTCAGCATCCGCGCCGCCCTCGACGACGCGGAGCGCGCGGACTTCGACAGCTACAAGGACCAGCAGGCCTCGCGCGGCGGCATGGGCACGCTCGGTGATCTGCTGAAGCAGAAGCTCGGCAAGTAGCGAGCGTCAGCGGGCGAGGCGATCGACCAGCGCGACGTACTCGTCGCGCGCCTTCTCCGCGCTCATGCCCTTGCGGCCGGACCAGGCGTCCCACTTCGCGCGGCCCCTCGGGTCGAGCATGCCGGGGCGCTTGCCGCTCACGTCGCCCTCGGTCGCCTGCTTGTAGAGGCCGTAGAGCTCGAGCAAGACGTCGTTGCCCGGGCGCTTCGGCAGGCCCTGCACGCGCTTTGCCGCATCCTGGAATTCCTCGACGGTCGCCATGATCAGTCCTCCCTCTCGGCCAGCTTGAGCTTGTTCTTCGCCGCGGTCGCGATCTTCTTGCGGCCGCCTTGCTTCACGACCTCTTCGAGCAGCTCCTCGCCGGCCGGCATGCCGTCCTCGAGGAAGCAGAAGC
>JAEZBP010000687.1 GCA_023427125.1 Pseudomonadota bacterium
GGGGGGGCCGCCGCGGCGGGCGGCGACCGCGCCTCCTCCGCCGGCGCCGCCTCCGGCGTCGGCTCGGAGGAGATCGAGGGCGCGTCCGGCGCGCTCTCGAGAGATGCCGCGCGCGAAGCGACCAGCCTCCGCGCCGAGTCACGCCAGGCGCCCGCGATCGCTCCGAGCGTCCGGGCCACGACGTCCATCGCGGGGCGATCCGCGGGCGCCGCGGACAGCATCTTCATCACGATCCGTCGCAGCTCCTCCGGCATCTCGATGCCGTGCGACTCGATCGGCGTCGGCTTGCCCATCGACAGGCGGATGCTCATCCCGAGCGCGCTCGGAGCATCGAACGCGGGCTTCGCGGTCATCGCGCGATAGAGCGCGAGCCCCACCCCGAATACGTCCGTGTGGGGTCCGACCGCGTCGGGCGCGTCGAGCTGCTCGGGCGACAGGCTCTCGATCGAGCCGCGCAGGACCTGCGGCGACTGAGAGGCCAGCTCGCTCAGGCAGCGCATCACCCCGAAGTCGGTCACCCGCGCTCGGCCGTCGATCCCGAGGAAGATGGAGTCGGTGGACACGCCCGCGTGCACCAACCCGGCGGAGTGCGCCGCGTGGAGCGCCTCCGCGACGTCCGCGCCCAAGCCGGCGGCCAGCGCGGGAGCCACCCAGCCCGCCGACGCGCCCTCGCAGATCTCCCTCAGCGACACGCCGGCGATGCGCACCGTGGACACGTGCAGCGGGGCCCGCGCGCTCCACGCGAGCGGCCTGTCGATCCCCGGATGACGCAGCGTGGCCGCGCAGGCGAGCTCCTCGGCGAACCGCGCCCCGGCGCCCTCCGCGACGTCGACCGAGCGATCCAAGACGCGCAGGCGCACCGTGCGCCCGTCCTCGTGGGTGGCCTCGAACGTCGAGAGCACCCCCGAGCTCGCGAGCTCGCGCACGATGGTGTGTCGTCCGACGCGCTTCATCACCGGGACTGTACGCGGGACGGGTGTTGCACGCAGTCTGCCACTCGCCAGGCGGCCGCGATGCGGTCTCGCGACTCCACTCCGCCGGCACACCGTGAGGACTCCCGACCCCAGCGCAGCGCAGTTCGGCGCGCTCTCGATGCTCGGCATGCTTCTTGGTGGGCGGCCCGCGTGCGCTCTGCGACCGCTTCGGGCACCGCTTCCGTCCTGCACGGCAGGCCTGCGGTGCGAGCCGTCGACACGAGCCTCCGAGTACACGCGCTCATCAACCGCGCCAAGCTGGGTGTTCAATGAATCATGTAGAGGCACTGTTTCATGCAGACGCGACGCCGAGCATCACGTGGAACGTGCTGGGTGCCACCGTCACGTCGGGGCTGAACGAGCCGTATCTCATCCGAATGGACATCGAGTCCGACCGCGCGGACGCGGATCCCCTCGAGCTCCTCGGCAGCGCGAGCACCTTCATCTTGCGGCGCAACCTCGGCGAGAACGTCTACGGCGGGGTCGTCTCATCCGTGCGCGTGCTCCACCAGCACGCCCGCACGATCCGCGCTTCGCTGGTGGTCGAGCCCGCGCTCGCCGCGCTCCGGCACGGGCGCGACACGCGCATCTTCCAGGAGAAGACCGTGCCCGCGGTGCTGAACGAGGTGCTGACACAGGCGCTGGCGCCCTACGGCCGCAAGGTCCAGATCGACGTGCTCCGCGACTACCCGAAGCGCGAGTACACGGTCCAGTACCAGGAGAGCAACTTCGACTTCGTCCACCGGCTGATGGAGGAAGAGGGGATCATCTACCACTTCGATCCCGGCGAGGACGGCGTCGAGAAGCTCGTCCTGATCGACGCGGCGCAGCAACACCCGATCATCGAAGACGGTCCGGTCCTCGAGTACTCGAGCGTCCACGGCGACGCGGGGCTGATGGCCGAGGAGTACGTGCGCAAGCTCGAGCCGGTCTCGACCGTCGTGGGCACCGAGGTCACCACGCGGCACTTCGACTGGACGCACCCCGCCACCCTGGTGGAGGGCCAAGCGTCCAGCCAGCGCGAGGGCGAGGCGCCGGACGGGGCGTCGTTCGGGCCGCAGCGCGAGTCGTACGAGCACGACGAGCAGCTGACGCTGCATCGCTACTTCCTCGCCTACCGCGCATACGACGTCGCCGATCAACCACGGATCCGCCGCGAGCAGCAGGCGCGCGACGCGCTGACCGTCGAGGCTCAGAGCTCGGTCGCCCGCATCCGCGCCGGGGTTCGGTTCGAGCTCAACGGGCACCTCTCGCTCGGCCTGAACGCCCCCTACGTGGTCGTGCGCGCGGCCCACCAGTTCGGCACCCACATGGACGCGTCGCGCGGCGCCGCAGACGACCGATCCAACTACGAGAATCGCTTCGTCGCGGTGCCCGCCGAGGTCCCCTACCGCCCGCTCCGCGCGCGCCCGCGACCGCGCATCCAGGCCATCCAGACCGCCCTCGTCACTGGCCCCGCCGGCGAGGAGATCCACACCGACGAGCACGGCCGGGTGAAGGTGCAGTTCCACTGGGATCGCCTCGGGCAGCTGGACGACCGCACGACCTGCTGGATCCGCTGCATGCAGAGCTGGTCCGGCAACGGCTGGGGCGCGTGGGTCCTCCCCCGCGTCGGCATGGAGGTGGTGGTCTCGTTCGTCGACGGCGACGTCGACCGCCCCATCGTCACCGGCTGCGTCTACAACGGCGACAACCACAACCCCTACCAGCTGCCCGCCAAGAAGATGGTCAGCACGTTCAAGACCAACTCGTATCCGGGCGGCGACGGCTACAACGAGCTCCGCTTCGACGACACGAAGGGCGAAGAAGAGATCTGGATGCACGGTGAGAAGGACTGGAACACCGTGATCGAGCACGACCTCACCCGCGAGGTCCGGCACGATGAGGTCCAGACCGTGACGCACGATCGCACGCGCTCCGTCGGTCACGACGAGCACATCACCGTGCGGAACGACCGCACCGCGGCGGTCGAGGCCAACGAGACGCTCACCGTGGGCGCGAACCGGCGGCGCAGCGTCGCGGTCAACGAGTCGATCGCCATCGGCGCCAGCCAGAAGCTCGCCGTGGTGGTCGACCAGACGGCGAAGATCGGAGGCAACCGTCAGGTCGACGTCGGCGTCGATCACCTCCTCACCGCGGGCGAGACGCTGGAGCTGCGCTGCGGCGCCTCGCGCATCGTCATGGACAAGGCCGGGAAGATCACGATCGAGGGGACCGAGTTCCGCTTCACGTCGTCGGGCGAGGTGTGGGTGGTGGGTAAGCCCATCAACCTCAACTGATATGCCCCACTATCGCGACAGGTTCAGGGATCAGCTGGAGAGCGCATGCCGTCACAAGCGCGCGTAGGCGACGCCTCGCAGATCGCCGCCGACTCCCACGGGTGCCCGGCGTGTCCCCACAGCTGCGTCGGGCCGGCGGTCTCGGGCTCGCCCGACGTCAACGTGAACGGCCTCGCCGCCGTGCGCTTCCAGGACGCCGGAGTCCACGCGGGCTGCTGCGGCTCGAACACCTGGGTGGCGGTCAACGGCTCCGACGCCGTCTTCATCAACGGCCGCCCCGCGCACCGCGTGGGCGACGACGACGAGCACTGCGGCGGGGTCGGCCAGATGATCGCCGGCAGCCCCGACGTGTTCATCGGCGGCGGCAAGACCGACGTGGTCCGGGCGGAGCTCGTCCCGCTGCCGCACGACAAGACCTACACCGTCACGCTCACCGACGGGATCGGTCGCCCGCTCGGCCGCGCGACGGCGGTCATCCGCTGTCCGCACAAGCCGGTCCGCACGCAGGAGCTCAACGGCAGCGCGACGATCTCGGAGCTGTGCGCGGGCACCACCATCGAGATCCTTCATCCAGGCGAGGAGGCGGAGTGGCATCTGAACGACACGTGACCGTGCCGATCCCGCGGCCGCGACCGCAGCGCCCGGGGGAGCAGCGCTCGACGCAGATCCCGCTCGTCGAGGGCGAGTCGGGTCAGGTCGTCGTCATGCCGTCGCTCCACAACTGGGTGGAGCAGGTCTACAAGGCGTTCAATCAGACGTTCCCGACGGGCGCCAACGAGGTCGCGCTGCTCGGTGTGCGCGAGATGTCGCGCACGGCGGGGGAGACACCCGAGGCGGATACGGAGGACTCCTACGCGCGCGCCGATCGGCCCGCCGACCGTGGGCCGCACGACTCGAAGGGGGATCAGACCACCAGCTTCAACGATCTGCTCTTCGCGGTGTGGACGGAGTCGACGCCCGAGGAAGGCACGAAGGCGCGAGTCTACGCGTGCACGATCGATCCCAGCAGCGAGACCAGCACGTCGACCGGCAGTCCGTACCTCCTCGAGGGCAAGGCCTACCTCACGCGCCCCGGCCAGCACCAAGGCAAGGGCACCGGTCTCCACATCTACACCGACACCTACGGCGACATCATGATCTCGCGCGAGGCCACGAAGTCGAGCCGGGTCTTCACCGAGATCAAGCACGGACTCGTCGCGCCCTCGAGCATGGGGCCGAGGCGCTGGGAGTTCGTCGGGACCGAGGCCAACACCACGTTCCACGTGCACTGGTCGTTCGACTACGCGTCGACGGATCGTCTCTCGAAGAACTGGTCGGCCGGGTGCACGGTCCTGATGTACGCGAAGACGAACGACATCTACACGCGCTTCGTCTCGCTCGTCGAGGGCGCGGCGAACACGAGGCGGATCCCGTACCTCGTGGTGTCCTCGGCCTACGTGCAGCTGCCGGATGTCTGGGCCACGTCGGCAGCGGACGACCAGGACAAGCTCAAAGAGTCCGCGTACACGATCCGCGCGAACGGCCTCGTGCGCGCGCCGGCGCCGCTCGTCGGGTACCTGCCGTCGACGATGACCTTCGAGTTCGCGCAGCAGGTGCTCCAGCTCGCCGACGACGTCGACAAGGTCTCGGCGGCCGTCGGCGGGAACGACGTTCCGGACGTGGACTCGTCGCTCGCGAACGTGCTCAACCTCGAGAAGGACAACGTGCTCCCCCGCTCGGTGCCGGGCCCCCTCGCGCAGTGGTCCGCCGCGCGACAGGCGCAGCAGCCCTTCGCCGACGACGCGCGCGCCGGCCTCCTCGACGGGCTGAGCGGGCTCAGCGCCAACCTGCGCAGCTCGCTCGAGCGCGCGTGCTTCACGACGGTGCTGCCGACCGAGCGCGGCCCGCGCTGAGTTGCTTGGCGCGCGCTTCGCGAGCGCGCGGGCCGAGCTCCGCGGCCCCGACTCGCTGGCGCTTCCCATCCCCCGGTGTTCAGTGAGCCGGAACCGCTCCGCTCGGCGTTCCACGTACGGGCAGGAGACATCCACGCTCTCTGATCTGAGTTGGCTGGCGGGCTTCAGGCTCCGCGCCCCAGAGCGCGACGAAGAGCCCGACGGCGCTCGGCGAGGGCTTACCTGGCGGGGGCGGGAGGGGGCGCGCCGGAGGGCGGCAGCGGGCGCGCCTCCACGCGGCGGCCGCCGGTCTTCTTGCGCGCGTGGCGCAAGGCGCGGAGCGAGCTCGAGGCGTCCGGATGCGCGTCGGGGTGGACGCCGATGCCGTGCCGATCGACGAGCTCACCGCCGAGCCAGCCCGACACCCCGCCGAGCGCCAGCGCGACGATCTCGATCGCCAGCGCGCCGCCGGTGACCGCCCACCCGGGCTCGTTCATCCGCAGCAGCACCGCGACGAAGAAGAGCCCGACCATCAGCACGTTGCCGACGCCGTGCACGGCGCCGACGCGCTTGGCGCGCGTGCCCTTCGGGATCGCCGTCCAGTCGATCAGCCCGAAGACCGCCGCGACCAGCGCGGCGCCGATGCCGATCACCAGATTCCAGAACGACACGACGCTCAGCGTCGTCCACCCCGCGATCGACGCGACGATGTCGAGGATCGCGGCGGTGACGAAGAGCCCCAGCGGGATCGGGATGAGCATCTGGTGGACCGGATGACCGAGAACCTTCGCTCTGGCTTGCATGGCTCACCTCCTCTGTCGCTGCTCGTACGAGCAAGGAAGGTGCCCTCGCCGCGACCACCGCGCGCGCCGCCGGCCGGCCCCTCGGACGGACCGCTGCGGCAGCGGCCGAGCCACGCTGTGGCGCGCTGGTGGGCGTGCCGTCGCCATCGCGCTAGCTAGCTAGCGGCGAGCGGGCGCGGAT
>JAEZBP010000757.1 GCA_023427125.1 Pseudomonadota bacterium
GCGATCCACGGGCCGAGCGGGCGCCGCGACACGAGGCTGATCGAGCGGCCGATCGGCGTGGCCGAGAGCGCGAGCAGGAGCGCGCTCACGGCGAGCCAACCGCTCGCGCGGAGCCAGAAGAGCTCGCGCTCGAGCGCCCACGCCCGCGAGAGGCCGACGGCGAAGAGCGCGATCGCGAGCGCGACGGCGGCCCCGTAGCAGACGACCGCAGCGAGCCGCTTCGGCGCCGTCACAGCCCCTCCAAGAAGTACACGAGGTCCGCGAGCTCGCCGTCCGTGAGGTCCGAGGTGTCGCCGTGGCGGCCCGCGCGATCGTGCTCCCGAAACACCTCCACGAGCGTCTCGGCGCGGCCGTCGACGAGGTAGGGCGCGCTCTGACCGAGCCCGAGGAGCGAGGGCGTGTCGAGCTCGTAGCCGCCGTGCCCGCGCAGATCCGGGAAGAGGGACTCGGTCGGGTGCTGGCCGAGGTTGGTGAACGCGGGCGGCGCGTGACAGAGCGCGCAGCGCGCGCGCATGAAGACGTCGAGGCCTCGCCGCTCGCGCGCCTCGTCCGAGCCCTCGAGCTGGCGCGGCGGGATCGGACGCGGCAGCGCCTCGAGGTAGCGATCGAGGCTGAGGCGCCGCCCGCCCTGGTGCCGGAGATAGCCGCGGAAGAGGGTCTGCGCGAGCTCGTCGAGGCTCCCGAGGAGCGGATAGCCGCCGTCGCGCAGGTAGGGCGGCGTGCCCAGCAAACCCCGGGTGTCGAGGGTCCCGACGAGCGTCAGGCCGCCGATGTTGTGCTTGGTGCCGTCGCTGCCGCCGTGGAGGTGGCAGGACTGGCAGGAGACGCCCGCGCGGGTGCTCTCGTAGAAGGTGCGCTCGCCGATGCGCCGCTGGAGCGCGCGCTCGTCGCCCGAGAGCAGCGCGCGATCGTCGGGCGCCAGCCGCACCAGCGCGGTGCGCCGGCCAGCGCGATCGAAGATCCCGATCGCGCCGTAGCTCGGTGAGCTGACCGCGAAGCCGTCGCTCCTTCCGTCGAGAGACAGCGCGACGGCCGAGCAGGGCGCGGCGAGCGGCTGCTCATCGAGGCCGTGGAGGGTGGGCTCACCTCGCTCCTCGATCCGCCACACGTCGTCGGTGCCGGCGAACGCGACGAGGAGCGATCCATCCTCGAGCGCGTCGATGCCCATCGGCGAGACCCCTCGATCGAGGTTGCCGGTGCGGTCCTGCCGGTTGGTGCGGCGCGCGGTCCGCACGCGGCGCACGATCGACCAGGACGCGAGGTCGACGGTGACGAGCTGATCGTCGATGAAGTGGTTGCCGAGGTGCGGCGGTCCATCTGCCTGCACGTCGGTGACCGCCACGATCACCGACGCTCGATCGGCGCTCGCCGTCATCGTCACCGCGGGCCGACCGAGCCAGAGCGGGGGGCGATCCTCGCGCCAGCGCTCGCCGTCTCGGTGGAAGCGATGGAGCGCGGGCGGTCGGACGCTGCTGACGACGAGGGTGTCCGCGGCGCCGAACGCGAGGTGATCGGGCTGATAGCCGAGCGCGATCTCGGTCTCGGCCTCACCCTCCGCGTCCAAGATCGCCACGCGCGGCGCGCTGCCGATGTGCGCGAGCGCGATGCGGCTCTGCGCACCGTCGATCGCCACTCGCTCGACCAGCGGGCCGACCTCGCGCCGGCGCGTGATCCGGCCGCTCTCGCCGTCGACGAACGCGAGCGTGCGCGCGTAGCGGTGCGCGACCACGAGCTCGCGCTCGCTGAGGAAGCGCGCGTCGGTCGGCCCGTCGTCCACGGGGACGCGGTGCACGAGCCCGCGCCGATCGAGGATCACGAGCTCGTCGGTCTCCTCGCTCACCGCCGCGGCGCGGGATCGATCGGGGGAGGGCGCGAGCCAGCGCGGGTGCGCGAGGGGCGCGACGGCCAGCATCGCCCGCTCGTGCGCCTCCGTGTCGACGACGATCGTCGCGCGGACCCCGTCTCCTTCCCCGGCTTCGGGCGGGCCGTGCTCGCGCGGATCGTACTCGAGCCGGAAGACGCCGTGCCCGAGGCCGCGCGCGCGGATGGGCGTCGCCGAGGGGCCGAAGCGGACGGCGACCTCCCGCGCGCCGGGCGCGTGGACGTAGAAGGTCTGTGGTCGATCGGCGGCGACGAGCGGCGGCGCGATCGCGGGGGTGGCCTCGAGGCGCAGGCGCGCGCCGGTGAGGTGATCGACCGCGTCGAGGTCCTCGTCTTCGATGAGGCGATCGGAGAGGCGAGCGACCTGCGCCGACCATGGGACGACGATGCACGCCGCGATCGCGATCGCCTGCGAGCGAGGGAGAACCAGGCGGAGCACGCTGGGCCGCGCCGCCTTGAGCGCGTTGACGACGAGCCACGCGATGGCGTACGCGGCCGCCAGCGCCCAGAGGCTCGGGTGCGGGTAGAGCGTGAAGAGCGCGAGCGCGAGGAGGAGGACGACCCCTTGCTCCGGCACCTGGCGCGCTTCGCGGGACAGAGCCTACTCCGCGTCGTCCGGGAGCAGCTCGACGAGGCCCTCGCGGACGAGCTTCTTGATCAGGACGAGCTTGCCCGGATCGTCGAGATCGCCGGGCAGGTCTGCGATGCGGTAGTGGTCGTGGCTGAGCGCGTGCTCGAGCGGCTCGGCGGCGTGGGCGGGCAGCGTGATGCGCCCGCCGTACGCCGAGACCGTGACCTGCTCGCCCTCGGTGGTGAGGTGGTAGAGGAGGTTCGGTCGCGCGCCGGCGCGATGGTCGATGCTCAGCGCGGCGAGCCGGTGGATCTGCTGCATCTGCCCGTAGAGGAGCGGGTGCCGCGTCGAGACGAGATCCTCCGCGAAGTGATCGAGGGCGGCGTCGACGTCGGCCTTCTCGACGACGCGCCGCAGGAGATCGCGGAACGTCGCGCGCGCCTTCGTGCGATCGAAGCCGGAGTGCGCGAAGCCGACCGGCAGCGAGCGCCGCAGCTCGGCGTCCTCGAGCCCCACGCGAGCCACCGCCTCGAGGAGGAGATCGGTCCAGCTCGTCGGCAGCACACCGAGCGTGATGTGGCAGCTGTCGCCCTCGGTGCTGGTCGCGTCGTGCATCACGCCGCGCGGCACGTAGACCATGTCGCCGGGGTGGAGATCGAACTCCATCGTGAGCTCCCCCGCCTCGTACTTCCCCGGCGTGAACTCCTGCCCGCGGAAGGGCCGCTCGATCGGCGTGCCGTAGATGCGCCAGTGCTTCGTGCCCGCGACCTGCAGGACGAAGACGTCGTGGCTGTCGTAGTGGGTCTTGAGGCCCTGCGCGGCCCCGCCGGGGGTCACGTAGATGTTGCACTGGAAGCGGCAGGAGAGCTGCGCCTCCATCGAGCGGCAGAGATCCATCAGCGACGGCAGCGAGCCCTCGAGGTTGTTGAGGACGATGGTCCCGCCGTCGGCGTACTCCTGGTAGAGGCGCGCGGCGTCGATGAGCCCCGAGTGATAGGTGTAGTCGGCGCTCTCGAGCTGCTTCGCGGCGTTCACCATCGTGACCGCGGGGTGCGAGAGGTGGAGCGTCGTGAGGACGCGGTCGATGTCCTCCATCCGAAGGAGCGAGCCGTAGTAGCCCCGATCGTCGCGGGGCACGTGGAGCACGGCCCCCTCGAAGTGCGTCTCGACGAACGTCTCGGCCGCGAACGGGTGGATGAGCCGGGCCAGATCCCAGCGCTCTGAGCGTGCCATCAGTCCCTACCGCCTTGGTTTTCGCTCCCCGACTTGTATCCGAAGTAGGGGACCGGTGGCGGCAAGATAGCGTAGGATGGGAATTGTTCGCTGGTCGCGCGGAGGGCCGCGCGAAGATGAATGGACCCATGATGGGTGCGTCTCAGCGCACCACCACCCCCCGGTGTAGGAGCGGCGCGGGCGCGGCAACGCGGGGCGGGCCGGCTGGGGAGCGGGACCGAGAGAGGAGCCACCAGATGTCCGAGAAAACGGAAAAGCCCAAGAAAACACTTGAGATCGGGGAGATCGTCACGGAGCGGTCGTTCGGCCGGCGCTCGGCGCTCGGCGCGATCGGTGCCACCGTGATCGGCGCGGCCGTCGCGTCGGTCGGGATGGCCGTCGCGTCCCCGAAGCAGGCGCAGGCCCAGAGCGACAGCGACAGCGGGCGGAACGCCGATCCGGCCGGCCGTGGGCGCACCGGAGTGACCGACAGCGACAGCGGGCCGAACGTCGATCGCGCGGGCCACGGTCGGGGGCGCGGCCGCACCGGCTGCACCGACAGCGACGGCGGGCAGTACGCGGATCCGGGCGGCAATGGCCGCTGCAACCGCAACTGCTCGGACAGCGACGGCGGCCAGTACGCCGATCCGGGCGGTCGCGGGCGCCGCTGCTGATCGAGAGTGGCGGCCTGCCGGGTCGCGCGGGAATGCTGGCAGCCCGTCATTCCTAGGATTGGCTCCTCACGAGAAGGCGGCTCCGCTTCGGCGGGGTCGCCTTCTCGCGTCCGGTGCATGGACAAGCTTGGCGCGCGACATGGCGACCGCAGGTAGAGTGGTGAGGTGCGACGACGCGCCGTCTTGGTGTTCCTGCTGCTGGCGAGCTGCGCGACGCCGGTGCCACCGGCGACGCCCGCCCAGCGCGCGCAGGTTCGGGTGACGATCTACACGACGCGGTGGTGCCCGGCGTGCGCGGGGGCGCGGAGCTGGCTCTCGGCGCGCGGGATCCCCTTCGATGATCGGGACGTGGAGGAGAGCCCCGCGGCGATGGCGCGGCTGCGCTCGCTCAATCGCGCAGGGACCGTACCGACGATCGTCGTGGAGGGCGCGGTGGTGGCCGGCTTCGACGCCGAGGCGCTGCGGACCGCCGTCGATCGCGCCGCCCACCGCTACTGAGAAGTCCCTAACCCGGATCGAACTTCGGGGCGCGGGTACTAGCTACATGCCGCCGGTCGGTAGCAGGGCCGCCAAAGATCGACGCAACGAACTTGGATCGGGTATGTAGGGAAAGGTACGATCGCTCGGCCATGGCTCCTCCCCTCAAGCCTCCTGCACGTGCGCTCCGTGTCCGCGCGCTCCGAACCCACGGAGCGCGCACGGTGCTCACGCCGCGTGCGATCGACGAGCTCTTCGCCACCGCGAAGGTGCTGACCGAGGGAGGGATCGCCGGCGAGCCGGAGCACCCGATCTGGTACGGCTCGGTGTTGATCACCTTCGCCCTCGGGGGGCTCGCTGCGGAGAGCGAGCTCGATCGGGTGGTCGAGGCGATCGCCGGCTCGGTGCGGGTGCGGGTGCTCGCGCATCGCCTGGCGCGCGCGCAGCTGAAGGAGCGCTTTCCCGATCGGGACCTCGGGACCGCGCACGTCGAGAGCCGATTTCGCCGCGCCGGCGCGTCGCTCCTGCTCGACGTCGATCTCGAGGCGCCGATCGAGGTAGCCTGCTCACGTCGGAGAGCCTGGTGAGCGACAACGTCATCCACGTGCGCTTCGGACCCGGAGGCGGCCGCCGCGTCGATCCTCCGACGGACGAGCCTACGCCGCCCCCCGCCGCAGAGGTGCGGAGCCCGCGCCGGCTCGAGCGCGAGCTGCCCGAGAAGGGACGCAGCGGCGAGCCTTACGGAGAGCTCTTCGATCGCGCCGAGGTCGCGCGGCTCTTCGATCTGCCACCGTCGCGGCTCGCGTACTGGGCTCGCTCCGGCTTCATCAAGCCATCGGGCAAGGTGGGCCGGCGCCGCTACTACACGTTCCAGGATCTGATCGGGATCCGCGCGGCGAAGGAGCTGCTGGATCGCGGCGCGCCGCTCCCGTCGGTGCGGCGGAGCCTCGCGCACCTGATGCGCACGCTGCCGCACGTGACGCGGCCGCTCAACGAGCTCAGGGTGCGCACCGACGGGCAGGCGATCGTCGTCCACGATCACGACCGCGTGTTCGATGCGGAGACGGGGCAGCTCCAGCTCGACTTCGAGGTGCGCGCGATCCGCGACGAGGTGGTGCGCGTGCTGCGCCCGAACCAGGTCGATCCGGAGCGCCGCCGCAGGGCTTACCAGAGCTACCTCGAGGGCTGCCGGCTCGACGAGGATCCGACGACGTTCGATCGCGCGGAGGCCTGCTATCGCGAGGCGATCACGCTCGACCCGGCGCTCTCCAACGCGCTGACGAACTGGGGGAACCTGCGCTTCCGGCGCGGCGACACGGAGGAGGCGGAGCGCCTCTACACTCGGGCGCTGGCGATCGACGAGGCGCAGCCCGAGGCCTACTACAACCTCGGCTTCCTGGCGTACGAGCGCGGCGAGATGGCGGAGGCCGCGAGCCGCTTCGGGTCGGCCGTGGTGCTCGATCCGGGCTTCGCGGACGCGCACTTCAACCTGGCGATGGCGCTCGAGGAGATCGGCAAGCGCGACGACGCGCGGCCGCACTGGGAGAGCTACCTCGCGCTCGATCCCGAGGGCCCATGGGCCGAGATCGCGCGCCGCCATCTCGGCGCTGCTTGGCGTTAGGTTTCGTTCTCGGCGCCTACGCCTTCGCGCCTCGTCTTCGCGCTTCGTCTTCGCGCTTCGTCTTCGCGCTTCGTCTTCGCGCTTCGTCTTCGCGCTTCGTCTTCGCGCTTCGTCTTCGCGCTTCG
>JAEZBP010000765.1 GCA_023427125.1 Pseudomonadota bacterium
TCTTGACGTAGACCTTGCCCCGATCGCTGAGGAAGAGGACCTGCGAGTGCGCGTTGGCCACGAAGAGCCAGCGCACCATGTCCTCCTCCTTGAGCTGCGCCGCGCGCTTGCCCTTCCCTCCCCGGCCTTGCGCCTCGTACTCGGTCAGCGGGACGCGCTTGAGGTAGCCGCCTCGCGTGACGACGACGACCATCGGCTCGTTCGCGATCAGATCCTCGATGTCGATGTCGCCGTCGGCCGCCACGATCTCGGTGCGGCGCTTGTCGGCGTAGCGATCGCGGATCTCGACGAGCTCCTCGGTGATCACCTCGAGCAGGCGCGCCTCGCTCGCGAGGATCGCCTGGAGGTACGCGATGAGCTCGCAGAGCTCGCCGTACTCGGCGGCGAGCTTCTCGCGCTCGAGGCCGGTCAGGCGGGCGAGGCGCATCTCGAGGATCGCCTTGGCCTGCGGCTCGGTGAGGAAGTACTCGCCGCGCTCCTTCGCCGTCGCGATCTCGGCCTCCGGGCGGCCCGCGCGGCGCACGAAGTCCTCGAGGCCGCGGCGCGGCAGCGCCATCAAGCGCGCGCGCGCCTCGTCGGGATCCTTCGACTCGCGGATGGTCTTGACCACGAGGTCGACCTCCGTCACCGCCATCCCGAGGCCCTCGACGATCTCCCGCTTGGCGAGCGCCTGCCGGAGATCGAAGCGGGTGCGGCGGGTGACGACCTCGCGCCGGTGCCAGATGAAGTGCTGGAGCGTCTCCTTGAGCGTCAGCACCTTGGGCTGGCCGTTGACGATGGCCAGGCAGTTGACGCCGAAGGTGCTCTGGAGCGCGGTGTGCTGGTAGAGGTGGTTGAGGACGATCTGCCCGGGGACGTCGCGCTTGAGCTCGACCACGATGCGCATGCCGTCGCGGTCCGACTCGTCGCGCAGATCGCTGATGCCCTCGATGCGCTTCTCGCGGACGAGCTCGGCGATCTTCTTCAAGAGATCGCTCTTGTTGACCTGGTAGGGGATCTCGGTGACGACGATGTGCTCGCGGTCGCCCTTGCCCGCCATCGGCTCGATCTCGGCGCGCGCCCGCATCACGACGCGGCCGCGGCCGGTGTGGTACGCCGCGCGGATGCCGCTCGTGCCGTAGATGAAGCCGGCCGTCGGGAAGTCCGGCCCCTTGACGCCGAGCCGGCCGGTCTCGGGATCGTCGACCATCAGCTCGTCGATCGTGAGCTCGGGGTTCGCGATCAAACGGATGGTCGCGTCGATGATCTCCGCCAGGTTGTGCGGCGGGATGTTCGTCGCCATGCCGACCGCGATGCCGGCCGAGCCGTTGATCAGGAGGTTCGGGATGCGGCTCGGGAGGACCAGCGGCTCCTGCTCGCTGTCGTCGAAGTTGGGACCGAACTCGACGGTCTCCTTGTCGATGTCCGCCAGGAGCTCGCTCCCGATGCGGGCCATGCGCACTTCCGTGTAGCGCATGGCCGCCGGGGGATCGCCGTCGACCGAGCCGAAGTTGCCCTGCCCGTCGATCAGCGGGTAGCGCATGGAGAAGTCCTGCGCCATGCGCACCAGCGCGTCGTAGACCGACTGGTCGCCGTGGGGGTGGTACTTACCGAGCACGTCGCCGACGATGCGCGCCGACTTCTTGTAGCTGGTGTTCCAGAGCACGCGCTGGTCGTGCATCGAGTAGAGCACCCGCCGGTGCACCGGCTTGAGCCCGTCGCGCACGTCCGGGATGGCCCGGCCCACGATGACGCTCATCGCGTACGACAGGTACGACGAGCGCATCTCGTCTTCGATGGTGACGGGGATCGTCTGCTCGGCCATGGGACCCTTCGGGTGTGGCGTCGGCTCGCGCCGCCCGCTTCGGGCAGCGCCTCGGAGCCGACGAGAGGGCGCACCGTATCACACCTCCTATTCGCGCGCACGCGTGCGTGCGTAGAGGGAGGTGTCGTACGGCCGCCAACCGTGTTGGCGAAGGCGGCAACACGGTCGCCGGTTTTCGTGGGCGAGCTGGCGCATCGCGCCGCGGCACCTTCGTTGCTACCCTGGCGCCTCCGTGATGCTTCGCCGCGCGCTGATGAC
This sequence comes from Pseudomonadota bacterium, assembly GCA_023427125.1. Lineage (GTDB taxonomy): Bacteria > Myxococcota_A > Polyangia > Polyangiales > Sandaracinaceae > JAEZBP01. The sequence continues at coordinate 2,063 of JAEZBP010000765.1, forward strand.
AGGGGTCACTCTCTCGCTCCTCCTGAGCGCGCTCGTCCTCGGGGCGCTCGCGGGGCCGAGCTGCGCGGCCCCCACCCTGCCCATCCCGCCCCCGACCGCGCTCGTGGAGGCGCCCGACGCCGAGGGGCTGGTGCTCGTCACGGGCAACGCGCGGCCTGGCGCCTTCGTGGGCTGCCTGAACGAGCGCACGGAGGACGGCGTGATCGTCCGCTCCGACGTCGCGAGCGGCGACTACTCGCTGCAGATCCGCGCCGCGAGCGGCGACGACCTCACGATCTGGCAGTTCGAGTCGACAGGCGGCGGCGGCGAGCCGGTCCACCGCGTCGTCCCCGCCATGTGAGGCGCCCGACAGCTCGTGCACTTGGGCGAGGCCGCGGAGCTCGGCCCGCGCGCGCGAAGGCGCGCCAGCAGACTACTGGGCGGCGATCTGCTCGACGCGCTCGAGGAGCGAGGCGGGGTAGACGCGGCCGGCCAGGCGGCGGCGCGCTTGAGCCCCGACCTGCCGCCACTCGGCCTCGTGCGGGCGCATGTCGGTCTCTCGGACTCCGTGGCGGATCAGCGCGAGGTAGGCGCGCTCGTCGGCCTCGCGGACCGACTCGAGGAAGCGCCCCTGGTTCTCGCGCGCGCTCGTCAGGAGCACCTCGCGCACGTCGGCCGGCAGCTCGTCGAGGAAGCCTCGGCGCACCACCATCCCGCCGACCAGGAAGCCGTCGGACTGCCCCGTCACGTAGCGCAAGGACGTGAACCACTGCAGGGCCGTGACCGCGATCGCGGTGCCCGGCACCACGTCGATCATCCCGGTGCGCAGCCCGCCGTAGACCTCGCCGACCGAGAGCGTGATGCCCGACGCGCCCGCGACGGAG
>JAEZBP010000813.1 GCA_023427125.1 Pseudomonadota bacterium
GTGGCGGCACGCGAGATCGCAGCGCAGCGTGAGCTCCCAGACGCAGTGCACCGGCCGCGTCCGCCGATCGATCGGCCGCGCCTCGTCGAGCAGTGGCAGGTGCCGCGATCGCGAGGCCGTCGCGGCCTGCGGCAGGTGTCGCCGGGGCCGAGAGAGCAAGCGTTCGCGTTCTTTGGCCACCGCGGGTCACGGTATGTGCCGGCGCGCGCCGCATCAAGGCAGAGGCCGCTCATCGCGCGCCGGCGGTCGGTTGCGTTTCCGAAGGAGCCGCGGCGCGGGATCCGGGAAGGCGATCTTGGGCCGAGCGCAGGTATCTGCTATGCGCGCTCGATGCGATCTTGGTCTCGTCGTGGGGTGTTCGTCCTACTCGTCGCCTCGGCGCTCGTGCTCGCGCCGAGCTGCAATCGCGGTACGAACGGGACCGATGCCGCCGGGAGCGGCGGTGGCGAATCGGCGGAGACGTCCGCTCCGCCTGCGGATCTGCCGCGCGTCCTCGTGATTGGCCCTGGAGACGGCCCCGCGCTCTATGTCGGGTCGGACGACGAGGCTCCGGCGTTTGGATACGTGAACCCCGGCGTCTCCGTGCGGCTCGAGAGCGGCATCCAAGACGGGCGCGCCGAGGTGCTGCTGGCTGGGCCGTTGCCGACGAGGGGGTGGGTGCCGGTCGATCGGCTCGCCGCCTACACACAGCAGCGCGGGCGCGTCGAAGGAACGCCTTTCTACGTGGGCCCGAACGATCTCGTGACTGTGCTCGGCGCTGCGGCCGACGAGGGTCAGATGCGCATCGCGGTCAGGCCGTGGCTCGGCGGTCAGCGCTTCCTCGAGTCGCGCGTTGGGACGTTCGACGCCGCGCTGCTGGCCCACCTTCCGGTGGACGCCGCGAGCGTGGAAGCGCCGACCGAAGGACGGTGCTTCCGCGTGCCGGCCCGGCAAACGGTGCCGGTCTATGATCGCCCGGACGGTCGACCCGTCGCGTCGATCCCGGCGCAGGAGCCGCCGGCCAGCGTGGTCGTGCTCCGCGAGCGGGCGCCGTGGTACGGCGTCCGCATCGGATACGGTCCCTACGTGATCGGATATGTGCAAATTCAGTTGACTCCGTGTGACGGTCCGCGTCCGGCACCAGAGCCGATGGCGCCCGCGTCGGCCGGCGAGGCGCCGTATTGGATGGCGCAGGAGCAGGGCGACCTCTATCGCGTGGCTGCGGGCACCCGCGTCGCGTTCGGGCGCGATGCCGATGGCCGCCCGCGCATCATCGCGCGGCTCCGCGAGGAGGGCTGGGCGCGTGATCTGGGCCGGCCGGGGGGCGATCAGGTGGACGCGTTCATCGCCGTGAACGACGACGTCGCGCTGCGGGGCCTGGTGCCGGCGAGCGCGCTCACGCGTGTCGAGTGGCCGCAGGAGCGCGAGCAGGTCGGCGGACACCGCGTCATCGAGCGCGTCATCCGCGGCAACACCGAGGTCGGTGCGCCGGCCAGGGACGGGACCGGCCCGGGTGTGTTCGATTCGAACGCGGTCGTGCGCCTCCTGCAGCTCCGACAGTCGACGATCCGTCGCTGCTACGAGCGGCAGCTGCGCGACGACCCGAGGCTCCGTGGGCGGGTGGTCGCGCGCTTCACGATCGAGCTGGACGGCACAATCAGCGGCGTGACGGCGACCGAGAACACGACGGGGAGCCCGGCTCTCGCCGGCTGCGTGATCTACGTGGTGAGCGGCCTGCGGTTCAACCCCGGACCGGCGGGTGGACCAGTGACGTACAGCTTCCCGTTCGTGTTCGGCGTTGCTCCGTGACGGCAGGCAGCCTCCGAGGCGCTCGGCTTGGGCGGCGCGGGCCCTCGACGCGGCGTCCGCTGATCCCACTGGGTGCGAGCGGTTCAGCGGGAAGGCGGGAAGTGATTGAGGTTGGGGCGGGCGGGCGTGACGCGGCTCGTCTCCCGATAACTCACCGCAGCCGCGCGGCGTGGAGCGTGAAGGTGCGCGACCAGACGGCCGGTCCGGGCAGAGCGTGGATGCGCTCGCGGAACGTCGCGAAGCGCTCGGCGCTCATCGCCGGACCGATGAACGAGATCGAGCGGAGGATCTCCTCGAGCGTCGCCGCGTCGACCGGCGTCTCGTCCTCGAAGCGGCGCGCCGGCAGCGGCCTCAGCCGCGCGAGCGAGATGATCTGCGCGAGCGCGGCGTCGACCCGACGGGGCCGGCGGGGCGCGCTCTCGGCCATCACCCGCTCGAGCGCGCGCATGAACGGGCTCGCGCCGAGCTCGCAGGTGACGATCGCCAGCGCGCCCCGCGGCGTCAGCACGCGGGCGATCTCGTGGGCCGTGAGCTCCGCGTCGACGAAGTGCAGCGCGTCGGCGATCACGATCAGCGCCGCGGTCCGGTCGGGCAGCGGCAGCGCCTCGGCGGTGGCGTGCTCGGCGCGGAGCGGGAGGCCGCGGTCTTTCGCCGTTTCGCGCAAGTGCTCGAGCATCGCGAGCGCCGGCTCGACCGCGACGACCTCGAGACCGCGCGCCGCGAGCGGGAGCGCGACGTGGCCGACGCCCGCGCCGATGTCGATCACCGTGCCGCCCGAGGCGAGCTCGACCAGCGCGTCGATCAGCGGCGCCGGATACGCGGGCCTCGCCATGTAGGCGTCGGCCATTCGGTTGAAGACCCAGCGATCTTGGTCGTCGAGCGCGATCTTGCGGCGGCCGAGGCTCACCCGCGAGGTCTGCCCCCCGACGAGCGCCGGCGCACGTCGGAGCGCGCCGGCGGACGCGGTTTGCAAGCAAAGAGGAGATGTGCGACCGTGCCTTCACCACTCACCCACTGACGAAGGGGGATCGATGACAGAGCGACTGAGACGCGGCGCCTCCGGCGCGCGACATCTGCGTTGGGGGCGCGAGATCTTCGCCACCGTCGACGCACACCTCGCGCACAACCACCGCCTCACCGAGGAGCAGCGCGCGCTGCTCACCCCGGAGCGAGCGACCGGCGCGAGGCTCCTGGGGAACCTCGAGACCGCCGTCGGCGGCTACAGCACGTTCCTGATGACGGGACACCTGCAGATCCGCGCGGAGCTGCGCGTCGCGAACTTCCTCGCCGACGAGCAGCAGCGCGCCGCCGACGGCGCGCTGCGGCCGCATCGGGCGACGATCGCGGAGGTCCTCCCGGGCGGCCTCTCGAGTGTCTTCTCGAAGCTGCCGCTCTCGCGCGTGCTGCGCGCCGGGCACGTGAAGACGGCGCAGCTGGCGCACGCCACCGCGACGGCTGTCTCCACGCTCTCGGGGATGGGCGGGCTGCCGGTGCTGACCGTGCTGGCCGACGGCCTCGACGAGGCGGGCGATCGCCTCGAGACGCTGATCGAGAAGCTCGACAAGGAGGTCGAGCCGCAGCGCCGGCCTCTGAAGCTGGCGGTGGAGCGGGCGGTGCTCGAGCTGCGCGAGGAGCTCGAGCTGATGGACGCGCGGCTGCGCGCGCGCTTCTCGCCCGCCTTCATCGAGAGCCTCTATCCGGAGCTGTCCCGCGGCGCGCGGGCAGTGGCGGACGAGGACGACGCCGACGATGACGACGCGGAGCCGGTCGAGACGTGAGCGGGCCGGCGGCGCCCGTCGATGGGCGGACCGCCAACCTGACTCTGGCGCGGGCGCTCCTCTGCGGGGCCCCCGCGTCGCGTGTACGGGCGTTGTTCTCGTGCCCAGGGCCTCCCTCGCGGGCTGCGTAGGGCCTCGGTGGCGCCGGTGCGGTCGGGTCACGCGGCCGGCGCCGGCCTCCGCCGCGCTCGACGCCCGTCCGGCATCGCTTGTCGAGGCACGGTCGCCTCCGCGCCGGCCCCTCGGCAGCTCTGTCGAGGCCTGACGCACGCCCGGACGACGGGGGATCCAGACCTGACGGGCGCCTCGGCGGATGGCCGTGAGGTCCTCGCAAGCGCTGACGGACCGACCCTCCAAGCCGTACCCGGACCGTCCCGCAGTGGGGGGTGAGCGGTCGTGACTCGCCGAGGCCGTG